>DASYDW010000121.1 GCA_036499395.1 Pirellulales bacterium | reverse complement strand
GGCAGCGGGTTGGGCTTTTCGATTCTCTACGATCCCCTCGGCATTGAACTGCTGATTACCTCGGTCGGCACGAACTTCGCCGCCGATGCGCAGACGTCCAACCAGTTGGCCGTGGCCAACGTGCTGGACGCCACCAGCGGCACGGCCACCGGCGATTACGCCTACGTCATTGGTCAATTGGAAACGCTCAGTTCCGGGCAGATGCCCGGGGCGCTGGATCAACTGGCGGGTGACATTTATCCCAGCATCAGTGCGATCGAACTGCAAACCACGACGACGTGGATGCAATTGCTGAGCAATCGGCTGGCGCAGCAGCTTCGACCGGTGGCGATTGACGGGGGCGTGGAAGGTGTCTCGATGACCGGCGACCGGTACCTGCCCGAGATCCGGCTGGTCTCGTTTCAAGGAAGCAATGGCCAGGTGCAGCAGGGCTCGCAATTGATCTTGCGCCGTGTGAGTTACGTGCCGAGCTGGACGGGCTGGACTCAAGGCTACGGCCTGGGGGGCGGCGTCAACGGCAACGGCAATGCCGGCGGTTTGAATTATGGGCTAGGCGGGACGCTGTTCGGCATCGACCGCTGGCTGGATGACAACACCGCGGTGGGGGTGACGGGCGGGTACGCCGGCACGACGTTGCGCGATCGGCTCGATAGCGACCATGCCAGCATCAACGCGGGGCAGGTCGGCGTGTACCAACTCTATCGCAACGGCCGCTTTTATTTTTCGAACATCGACGCCTATAGCGGTGGCAACTACCGCGTGACGCGGCCGATCGATTTCGCCTCGGTCACGCGCGTTGCCAACGGCGCGAGTAGCGGCAACCAGTACGCCCACTACAGCGAGGCGGGGCTGACCTTTGGCAACGGCCGCTTGCGGCTGCAACCCTTCACCGGCTTGCAATACATCTATCTCGACCAGCACGGCTACAACGAAACGGGCGCCGACAGCGTCGACCTGATGACCAGCGGCCAGTATGTGAACAGCGTGCGTGGCAACTTCGGCGGACGCGTCTATTCCGAAAGAATCTGGCGTGGCATCCGCGTGATTCCGTCCGCGTCGGCACGTTACCAGCGCGAATGGGGAAATGGCACGCAGTTGATCTCGTCGTCGTTTGCCGGCGCGCCCACCAGCAGCTTCGTGACGGCCGGCAACTTTCTGGGACGCAACTTCGGCTTGTTCACGCTGAGTTCGACGGCGTTATTGTCGGAGCGGACCAGCATCTTCGCGGCGCTCGATTCGCAAGTCTCGCAGAATTATTACGCGGTGATCGGCTCGGGCGGCTTTCAATATCGTTGGTAGGGGGGGCGAATCAGCGACGTCTCGTCGATGGTCGTTTGGCCGACGTCGATAGTGGAGGAATGACTCACCCTCGCTGGCGCTCCGGGCTGGTGTGTTTGCCCCTACAATTTTCTGCCCTCTGCCCACTACTTCGCGGCTTGGCCCGCGGGTTTTGGTTTGATCCACGAGACTTGCGTCACCAGGTGATCGAGCGCTGCGAACGAGATGGCGGCATTGGTGGCGAACCGCGGGTCGGGGTTGGCCGGGAAGGTCGCCACGGTGGCGTCGCCCACGAGGAAGACATTGAAATCGGGGGCCAGGTTGTCGTAGCCGGCCGTGGTTTTGCAGAAGCACATGTCGGTGTTGTAGCCGGTGAGCAGCACATGGCGGATACCGTTGGCGCGCAGGAACTGCTTCAGCGGGTCGTAACCTTCGCCGTCGTAGATCACGACGTCGCGCGGCGCCACGGTGATATGCTTTGAGACGGGCACCGGCAAATCCCAGAACCCTTCGTGGTTGAAAGGGGCGGTCGGATCGAGGCCGCGAAACTGGCGGAAGTAATCGACCACCGGCAGATTCGTAGACAGGTTCAACTCGGCGGGCAAATCACGCCCACGGTATTCGAAGTCGGCTAACTTCGCGGCCAATTGCTCGGCGCCCAGCTTGCGATCGGCGTCGGTCGGTTCGCCGCGGAACGAGCGGTACAGCTTCTTGCGGATCGGGTCTTCCCTGCCGGGCAAGCTATACAGAACCAACCCCACGCGCGGCCGCAGGGCGACGAGAAACGGATTGACGACCTCGGCGATGTGCTGGTTGAGGATCAGGTTCTTCTCCGGCGTGCATTGAAAGGCGGCGCCAGCCGGCTCGGGCGTGCGCCATCCTTGCCCATCGTCGATGCCCCACGGGTGTACGACGATGATCGCCGTGTCGCGGCCACGGAGATAGCTGGGCATTTCGATAATGCCGCGAGCGTTGTACGAGAAGCGCCAGGCACGCACCGAAAGATCGGCCTCGTCATCCTGCACCAGGACCGGCGCCTCGAAGCGGCGCGTTTCTCGCACCGGTTCGACAAACCGCGGATGGTCCGCCAAGAGCGGTTGCGGATCGACAAGCGGAGTGAGCTTGTTGTCGTAGCGGCGAGAGCTGGCGCCGGATTGTGCCAGGGCTGGATTTGCAACGCCCAAGCACAGCATCACGATGGTCAGCGCCGCGCAGAAAGTTCGGAGCATCATTCTCTCCTACCTATAACAGCCTGGCTGTCTTGTTTACGGTCGATGAAGCATCGCTACTTGGCGTCTGGTGCCGGTTGTTGCAGCCAGGCGAACAGGTCGCGCAGGTTTTGCGGCGATAGTTGTTCGGCAATGTTGTCGGGCATCAACGAGTTCGGTGATTCGGTCACACTGTCGATTTCGGATCGGGCGAGCCGCACGCGGTCGTTCTTGGCCGTCAATACCGTCAGGCTATTGGCGTCTTGGTCGGCGATCAAGCCGGTGAGGATGCGTCCATCGCCGGTTTGCACCGTGTAATTGGTGAACTCTTTGCGGACTACGGCGCTAGGGTCGACGATACTCGCGAGCAGGAAATCGCGGTCGCGGCGGTTGGCCGTGGTCAGGTCAGGGCCGATCTTCTCTCCTTCGCCGAAGAGGGTATGGCAGGTGCCGCATTGCTTGCGAAAAATCTCACGGCCGGGCGCCGGATGGCCGTCCGCCGCGCGGAGGTCATTATTCAAACGGCGGACCACGGCCAAACGCTCTTCGGGTGTGGCCTGGTGAATAGCACCCCAAAACCTTCGTACGATCGCGTTCAACTCCTCGTCTTCATGCGCCGCGATCACGCGCAACTGATCGAGCGGGATTTCCTGTGAATCGAGTTCGCCGCGAGTTACTCGATCCAACAACAGCCGGGCCCAAGTACGTTTGGCTAACAGAACGTCGCGGGCCTGGCTGCGCACCGGAGGCGACATCGCCGAATACGACGCCAGGATCGCGTCGGCCAGCGCTGAGGCGCTGCCGTGAGCGAGCGCGCGAAGCGCTGCGGCTTGAATCGCTGGCGGGTTCTTTTCGTTCAACAGCGTGGTGAGCTGCAACAGATCTGCTGGTGGACCGACTTCGGCCAGCACGCCCAGCATGGCCACGCGCATCGGTTCCTCGACCGAAGCGTCGAGTGCGCGGGCGACCACGTATTCATACGCGGCATGGTTGCCGAGCCGGATCGCAAGTCGCGCAAGCGCCGGTTGATCGCGGTTGGCTTGCCAGTCGGCATTCGCAAGAGTCAGGAGTTCGGCCGGCGCCTCGTCGATCGATGTGCGGCCGCGCCATTCCTCGTCGACAGCCGCCCAGAGTGGCTGCCGCGACGCGGCGTCGGGAGCGCTTTTTAAAAGCGTCAAACAAGACAGTGCGCTTTCGGCGTTGCGCTCGGCGGCATAGCGCTGTACCAATCGCGGCATGATGAACTCGCGCGAAAGCTGCGCTTGCCAGGCGGCTGGGGACGTAAAAAGTTGCACGATCTGCTCGCGCTCGGCGACGGCCATGCTTTCGATGGCCCACCAGGTCAGGAGGGGGATATGAGGATCGTCGATGTCCTCGGCTCGGCGTGCCAGAAGGACGGCGATCGGCAAGCCAACCTCGGCAGGAAGCCGCCGGGCACAGCATGCGAGTTGGCGTCGCACGATTACGCTCGGTTCATGCGAGGCCATAGCGTTCAGACGTCGCACGATTTCCGGAGACACTATGCCCTGGTCACCGATCAGTCGTACGGTCCATGACCTGACGAAGGGATCGGGATGCTTCAGCAGTTGATGAGCGCTTGTGCGGTCCAGCCCCCCGACGTCGTACAAGGTCCATAAAGCCTCGAGCGGCGGCGGGTGCTTCTGGGCCTGTGCATCGGCTGGTGAATCAACACTTGTTGCGAGCGGAGTTAGCCGAGCGATGAGCAACGGATCATTTTTCGTCGCGGCGCGTTCGGCCAGATGACGCCGGGCGTGGCGGACGTACCACTGGTTTGTCGACGCCAGTTCTCGCACTAGTTCTGCTTCGCTCGCGTTGCGCAGATCGCGCACCGGCTGTCGTGCGGCGCCGCGTGGCTGAATGCGATAGATGCGGCCGTTGCGGCGATCCCATTCTGCGTCGGGATCGGGATGGGCCGTGCGCGCGTCGTGCCAATCGGCCACATACACCGCACCGTCGGGCCCCATCGTGACGTCGCTGGGGGCGAACCAGGTATCGTTGGCTGCGAGCAACGTGCCGCCATGTGCCGAGCGGAATGTTGAACGGTGCGGTTCGATCGTGTGCCAATGCACGGCATGCCCCAGCAGGTCGGCGGCGATGTAGCGGCCGCGGAATTCGGCGGGGAATAGATCGCCTTGATAGATGATACCGCCGTCGGTGACATGCCCTCCGGTGAAGTTGGCGTGTGGCACGTGGTCGAAGTAGCCGTAGGTATTCGGATTGTGCAGCGCGCCATGCTTACCAAAGTTCTTCCAGTAATAGCCCCCTTGCACGCCGTGCAGCATGACGAAGCCGCCGAAATTGGTGCTGTAGAACAATTCGCCGTGAGCATCGAAATCGAGGCCCCACGAATTGCCGCCCCCTTCACAGAACAGCTCGAAGCGCTTGCTGGTTGGGTGATAGCGCCACACGCCTTGCTGGAATTCGATGCCGCGAATGTTCGCCGTGACGGTGCTGCCTTGGCAGCCATAGAGCCAGCCATCCGGACCCCAAGTGAGCGAGTTCGCAACGCTGTGCGCGTCTTCGATGCCGAAGCCGGTGAGCAAAACCTCGGGATCGGCGTCGGGCACGTCGTTGCGGTCACGGTCGGGATAGAAGAGCAGGTACGGTGCGTTGAGCACAAAGACGCCGCCATAGCCGAAAGCCAAGCCGCTGGCGAGATTCAGGCCGGTGACGAAATCGCGGGCGTGATCCGCGCGGCCGTCGTTATCAGTGTCTTCGAGAATCGTGATGCGATCGTTGCCCGGCGTGCCGCGCGGCGGCGGCTCGGGCATTTTGTCGTAGACCGTGCGCGAGTAGCGGTCGACCTTCACCCGTTCGAGTCCTGTCGGGTTGGGATACTGCAGATATTGCACCACCCACAGCCGGCCGCGATCGTCGAAGTCAATGGCGACCGGCTGGCGCACAAGAGGCTCGGCGGCAACTAACTGCACTTCGAACCCATCGGCCACGGTCATCCGCTGCGAAGCTTCCTCCGGAGGGTAGCCTTGGGCCGCGGCGCGATCGGGCGCCGAGAGCGTGGTCACTGCGGCGATCAGCGCGGTGGCCACGGCGCAGGCACAACGATTTGCGGGCGAGGAAATCATTCGCGCGGGGGAGGGCAGGGGAGTCGGCGGGGCGGCAGGTTTCCTCGGTCGATGATAGGCGGGCCGGACGGCGGGGACAAGAAAGTAGTACCGGGCTGCAGGAGAACTGCAACATCTGTAGCTGGGGGCTGCGGCCCCGGAAGCGGCACGAAGATATTCCGGCTTCGAAGAGGCCGGCTACGGAAGATGCTGAGCGCGATCGTGAGGAGGGCTGAATCTGCCCGACGGATCAGCGGTGATTGGCAAACGCTGCATAAATGAGAACGCCGGCAATGAGCGTCCACAATAACGTCAACGTCGGGAATCCAAAGCGATGCCCGAGATTGAGCGTCGTCGGGCTCAATAACCCGTTCCAATACTGGGGAACCCAGATCCGCGAATCGCGCTTGCTGAAGTAAGCCTTGAACGGACCGACTCCGGCCCAATTATCTGGGTTATGCCATTCCGCCTTGTTGATTTCGCGTTGGGGTTGATCCATGTTGCAACTCTAGCATTTGGCGGGAAAAGGTCCGAACTAGCTTTGCAACGGGGGATTTATTCGCGATATGCTAAGGGGGAGCCGAAGAGGTTGCCGGTTGCTAACACTCGATTAACTGTGAAATGCGAGGGGCGAATATGAAAACACTGCCGGCTTGGATGTTGGCGACGGTTGCGCTGTTGCTGATCAAACCGTGCCTCGCGGCGCCCCCCGAGGTGAAGTGGATACCGCGGATCGACCTCGGGCAGCGGTTGGCTGCTGACGAGAAGCGGGATCTGATGATCGTCTTTACCGGGGAAACCTGGTGTCACTATTGCACCTTGCTGGACCGGCAGGTATTTCAACAACCAGAGTTTGCCGAGGCGAAGCAGGATTTCGTCCTGGTGCGATTGAACTTTCTGGGGGGCGATCTCGATAAGTTGCCCGACGTGCAACGGCAGCAGCAAGAACAATACGAGAAATGGAAATCGCAATATCTCATCGACGGCGTGCCGGTGGTCGTACTGGCTGACCAGCAGGCGCGACCGTTTGCTTACCTGGGCTATGAGGATGAAATCACGGCGGAATCGTTTCTGGCGGAAGCTCGACAAGCAGTGGCCGCGCGAAAGAAGCGCGACGAGTTCCTGGCCGCGGCCGAGGGGGCCAAGAGCGATGGCGATCGGGCGAAACATCTGAGCGATGCACTCCAGGCGATCGCGCCTTCGCTGAGCGCGCTCGATGAACGGAAGAACGACCCGTTGTTGGTGTTTTACGCCGACATTGTCGAGCGGATACGCCAGCTTGATCCCGACAATGCAGCCGGTGTGCGCGCGATTTATGATGCCCGCGTCGCGGCGCTCGCGACGTGGCGCGAAAAGAATGAAATTTGGACGCAGCTCGAAAAAGATCGCGATGCCAAAGACTACACCGGCGCGATCGCCCGGATCGAGAGGGCGCTGTCGAGCACGGAGGACGCGTCGGAACGTTGGCGTCTGGAACTTGTACGGCAGAAGCATCTGGAATGGGATCGGCAGTACGAGCGGGCGCTCCTGAACAGTCGGCGGTTGCTCGATGATCCGAATCTAACCGCCGAAAACCGCCAGTGGTTGTTGACGCGTGAGGCCCACGATCTGATCAACTCGAATCGAATCGACGAGTATTTGTTGCAGTGGCAGAAACGCTTCGACGCGGCAGGGGGCGATGAGAATTCTCGCATTAAGCTGCTTGGCGAGCGGGCTCGTTACTTGCGGGGGCGGCCGGAAATCTCGAAATCCGTGATTGCCTGGCAGGCATTTTATGACGGAGCCAAGGCCGGCAGCGATGATTGGCTGACAGCCACGTTCTTTCTGGCCAGCGAACAGGTTCGAGCAGGAGAGTTGGAGCAAGCAGTTCGCCTGTGGAACGAGTTGTTCGATTTCTGCCAGGCGCTCGATCCGCCGGCGGGATCGCACGTGATGCTCTCGATCGCCGAAGCGCAGCAGGCCGCCGGTCTGTATGAGGCGGCGCAGGAGTCGTTGACCAAGGCCGAATCGTCGCTAGCGGCCGAGGCGCCGCAGTTCGAAGATCCACGCGATTTGGAGCGTTTGAACGCCCGCGTGGCGAAGTTGCGCAAACTTTTGCCGTAGCGATTCGTGATCGCCGCTTGGCTCCTCGATGCGTTGCGAACCGGCCGCGTCGCGTCCCTGTCTACAGGGTATGCCGAGTGGCGATTGACAACCGGGGCCAAGGATTTTACGATTGCCCTTTGCTTTCTCGCGGGCTGCAAGCAGGCTGCGGCGTAGAGTTTGCGGCGAATCGGTCGGATGACCGGATCGTTGCAACCGGCAGCAGTTGCGGTCTCGATCGTGGTCGGCAGGTTCACGAGGCCGGCCTGAGCTACGATTACGATGCCCGATGAGGAACGTTTTGGACAGGTAGCTCAGTTGGTAGAGCAGTGGACTGAAAATCCACGTGTCGGGAGTTCAACTCTCCCCCTGTCCACTGAGGCTGTGCAAGGACTTACGTCGATTCGCTTCTTCGCACGAAAAAGCAAATCCAACATAAATCCAACATTACGCACCGGAAGCTGTCTTCAGCTCCGGAACGAAGAGAGCGGCCACAGCAGGATTCACCTGCCTGCTCATCGCGATGTACCGCTGAGTGGTCGTATAACTCTTATGACGCATTAGCAACTGCGATGCGTCAACAGTCATGTTGGCCGCGTTCATTGTTGCGAAGGCTCTCCGCAGATCGTGGAAGCCGTAGTGCGCCTTTCCATCCGGCTTGACTTTGGCTGCCGTCTGCAGGCGGTAGAACTCGACCCATAGCGTTCGCTGGTCGTGTGGCCAAGCGAAGATCAGCCGAGAGAATCCCGCTAGCGGTTTAAGGTGATCGACAACGATCGGATGCAGGAGCGTCAGCGAGTCTCGCCGCCCCTTATTGTCTGCGGCCCTGTTCAAAGCAGTGGCGTTCTCGAAGTTGACGTCTTCACGACGAAGCTTCAGAAGTTCCGAGATTCGCCAGCCGGTCATATAGGCCATGACGAGCAGGCCACGCCACCAATCGGCAGCAGCGACACCCGGCAAGTCTAGCATTGGTCCGTCGTCGCACGCCGCGTAGAGCTTCGCGAAGGTCTCAGGATCGACGTATGTTGGCAACTTGACCGGCTCGCGAAGCAGTCGCACCTTTGGCCGCTTCGGTAGCCAGCCCCATTCGTTCGCGATATTCCGTGTAGCGCGGATGGTGCGCAGCTCCCGGTTGACGGTTGCTGGCGAGACCGCTGGCGCGTCTTCCCGCTTCGTTCGCTTTTCAAGTCGGCGCGCAGCCGCGTAATCGGCAATACGATCGGTCGTCAAAGAGACGAGCTTGCCAGGCCTCACGATCCGCTCGAAATGCTTCAGCGAAGTTTGGGTTGTGCGCTTCGTGTTGGGCTCCATCGCCGCGAGGATCTTCGCGTCGAACGCCTTGCGGAAGTCCTTCCAGGTTCGCCGGCTGTTCTGCACGTACGACCCTGCCTCTAATTGGCCCTCGGTGCGTCGTGCGAATCGCTCGGCCGCCGTCTTACTTCCGACGATCTTTCGCCGCTGCTTTCCGTCTGCGTACCAGCCCACGGACCAGGGGCATTTATCGCCCAGTTCGGCGAGTTGTCGCTTGTCTTGGAACAGCCAGGCTTTCAAAAATCGTCACCCTTTCTCAGCCGCTCAGCGGCCGCGCACTTAACCCTGTACAATGAACTCATGCACCACCACCACAAGCCTGTCCCCGCGTCACGCTCCGCCACACAACCTCTCTGCCCGGTCTGTCACCTACCGTCGTATTCGCGCGGCGGAGTTCATCCCCAGTGCTCAGAAAAAGTAAACGGCCAAGGTCCTGAAAAGGTCGTGGACGTCCCAGCTGAGCCCCTTGCCAAGAAACGCTTCAATGTTCGCTGACTTATTTGAACGCTGGTTTCCTCATGCCCTGATCGCCGGGGTGGTGATTGCCTGCCTAATTGGCGTGACGCTCGTCGCGATGCTCTGACGTCGCTCTCAGACGTGGCACTTAACCGACGGCCACATTGAATTTCTCGCCCTCCGCCCATAGCCGCGCCGCCAAACCGCGCGCCTCCTGCACCGTCCGCCGTTCGGCGGCCAAGTTCGTCCAGGTCCCTCCGCCCGGCTCGATCACCGCGCCGAATACCCAGTACTTCTCGCCACCGTGCCTGGCGTTGTGTTTGACGACCACTTCGAAGTCTTCACGCTTCGCACGAAGCACGATCTGCCCGTCGTGGTGCGGAAGGTTGGCTAGGTTGTTGATTAGGACGGTCATGCAATGCCCTCTGCGCAAAAAATGACCCGACGGGGCGCCGAATTCTGGTACGCCCCGTCGGGCTGCTAGTACTCTCTCGGAAGAGCGGATCCGCATTCCACAGAATTCGCCGCATGGCTTCTAGAATCATTTTTCGGACCATTCAGGAATAAAAGGCGGATGTCGCCGCTAGAGTTGTGCGCTGCAACGATTTATCGCTTTTCAAAAACTCCCCAACTGGCGCCGCCCGGACGGCGCAAGCGGGGTTGATTGAAACTGCCTAGCGATCACTTACGGCTTGCGTCCTGGAGACTGCCCAGGCTTGGCGCCGAACAAATTGTCGCTGAATTTGGCGGACTCGATCCCTCAATGGCCATATATCCTTTGAGTCCCCATTTGGACTTCGCACGATCATTACTCCACGATTCCCCTAAGTCTCGAAAGACGGCACTCGTGGACAAGAAGACCGAGGCGCTGATCGCGATAGGGTCCGTGTCGTTCGTTGTTGCGGTCGGACTCATTTGTTTTTTCGTCATGCTCCTAACGTAAAAGCCCCTGCTGCCCCGCAGGGGAATCGAACCGATCGGCCAGCCGCAATGCCAGCCTTGTGAAACTCGCTGGCCAGCTTCTGCACGAACCGCAACGATTCAGCCACCTCTTCCGGCGAGGCATCGTCACCGTTCAACCGCATCGACGTCCGGGTGAACTCGAACGAACAGCCGGTGCTGCCATCCGCATTGCGGAAAAGCTTAAAACTCACGCAGTCTGCACGCTCGAGCAGGGAATCCATCACGTTGTTTTTGGCGATGCAAATCATTCTGCACCCCCTTCTTCGTTATCCCAGGGCTGGCCATCACGCTCAGCACGGATCGCAGCAGCACGCGCTGCAATTTCTTCCTGTGTCGGATCGCCCGCCGTTGTGCCGAGGCGTTTTTCGCGCTTCCAGATCTTGGAGACGCCATTAACGGACACCAGTTGCAGATCGTTGGCACGGCGCAGTTGAGCGAAGCCGCCTTGCAGACCGATCGACGTAGCGACGTCGCAGATCTTCGACCCAAGCCAGCGCGGATTGACCGCCTTGTCGCCGAATAGGCAACGACCGACAGGCAATCGGCGAATCGCGGCCACAGCTTCGGTGGGAAGAGCATGGACCGCAACCTGATCGTCAGGCGACGGGGGCGTTCGCAGAACTATCGGACGGGAGGGAACGGAAGCCATGATGGCAACCATTCTGTGCGCTGACTAGACGCACAATAAACGGAGCCCCAGAGAGCGCATTCGCCAACGCGCGGAAGTCACGCCGCGCTGCTAATGCGCAGCCCGAAGGCCACGCGGTTCGCAAGATGCAACTCTCTGGGGTTCCCTTTTGACTTGGTGTTTGTTGGAAACACAAAAGACGCGACTTTTGCGGGTTGATTGACTAGATCGCCCCTGATCCTCGTTGGTAGCGTCGGGTGACTCCGACGGTGCGAGCATTCTGCCATCAACGCCCCTCGGTTTTCAACGAAACCTGACTCCCCTGGTCATCGAGCGATTTTGCGGGCATCATTCCGCATAACCCACGTTCCACTCCGTTCGTGGGCCAGGGTCGCCGGTACGCATCGCCCGCCGTGTATGCTGCCGGCGGCCCGTTTGTGGTTCGAAGCCCGCGGGCAGCGGATCAGCGTTAGGCGCGACCAGCAAGCACGAAATTAATCATCGCGTGCATGGCTTCCAGCGTTGGTCCTACCAGCTTGCGAATTCTCGGGGAGGACATCGCGCACGAGAATTCGACTTGCCCCGCTATTCGTCGGCCGCTGATCTTAATCCCGCGATACTCTTCGACCAGCTTTGGCGATTCGTCCGGTTCTGGGAGAGATTGCCCGGACTCAAGATCTTTGGGCATGCGAGTAACCCAGCTAGAGGGAGATCGCCCTTCGACATCGTAAACAACATCGCCCCTATAACAACAGAGTGCTAGGGCATACATGACGACAATTACAGCCTGAAAGGCGGATTCTCTCGTGTACGGCATATTTCGACCTCGCCACACCGCCCCCTTCCGCGTTCCAGCGGGCTTGCATGACTCTCGGGTCGAGGGGTGCGTCAGGGCGTTAGACAGGCTGCTGGGTGTTCGTATTGTTGCAACACGCACTAAGGCCGTTTACACTTTCGGTCATCGACCTCTTCAAACCCTGGTAAAGCTAGCCACATATCTCTCGCGTTCTGCGACTCGGCTAGCATCGTTTAACCAAGGGGTAAACCATGTTTCGAATTGGTATCATCGTCGCGCTTTCTTGTACTGCATCTTTAGCGACCGTAGCGAAGGCTGTCCCCATCGAGTTTATCCAAACGGGCAGCGGATCAGGGACGCTCGATGGTATTCCGTTCGCCAACTCTGCATTTATCATCAAGTCATTCGGCGACACTGATAACCGCGTGCTGTTTGGCAGTGCCTTTTCGATCAACAACGGACAATCCACTTTCGACATCGATGGCCTCGGGTCGCTGACCCTCATTACTGGCACGCGAACATTTCTTGACCCGAATAACGGCTTGGTCGGCTATTCGCTGATCGATAATGAGGGGCCTGACTTGTTTGATGGCCCCACGAACGCGGCGCTTGAGTCCTGGGCCATGCTCGATTCGATTGGCCTTGTCACCGGCACTGGCAGATTATTGCAGTGGTCGCAATCGGAAACGGGCGTCTCAGTGCAAACTGACCGCGGCGCGCTGTTTTTTAACAACGGTACCCCCGCTGCCACATTTCAGGCTGTCCTTCTCCCAGAGCCCTCCACCCTCATCCTCGCCGCGCTCGGCGGTTTGGCTTTGGCGGCGATGCGGGGGAGAAAATGAGTGCTCTCTGCAGGCCGGGCGAACGCGCTGCGCAGGCGACCCGCAGTTGAACAACGGCTATGCCGATCGGCATATCTCACGTCAAGTGCATTGTGCTTTCGAGTTCGGCCCGCGTCACAAGCCCTCGGTCAAGCAGATGAAAATCGTTTGCAATTCGCGGAGCGCAGTTAACGTCGACGGATTCCGTGATTGCCGTGTCGTTACGGTTTCCTATTGTTAAAGGCGTCTTTAGGAACACGCATCTTATGTATCGCACTTACTCGTGGTTAATCCTAGCCGGTGGTATTGGAATACTCGTCGCTACCTCGAACTCGGTACAAGCGGTCACAACAGCTTTGTCTTTGGTAGCAGACCCAGGAAATGCGGCCGACGGTAATGGGCACGGCGCCGTCGATCACTCCTACTACATTGGAACTTATGATGTGACGGTCAGTCAGTATGTAGAATTCCTTAAATGCCAAGGATCCCACCGGCGCGAATACGCTTGGACTCACCAATGGCGATATGCAGTCCACGCCTAACGGCTACGTTAGATTCAACGCTGCCAATCCAGCGGGAAGCAAATACAGCTTCGTCAATGGCGCGGGCAATTTGCCGGAAGATGACGTGACGTTTTTCGATGCTCTTCGCTATGTGAATTGGCTCAATAACGGACAAGGAAACGGAGACACCGAGACCGGTGCCTATACGCTCCTTGGCGGTACCCCGATTCCCAGCAACGGTAACACCGTCGCGAGAAATCCAAGAGCCACGATCTTCCTTCCTTCGTTGGATGAATGGTACAAGGCCGCCTATTACGACGCGGCAACGCACGCGTACTTTCAATATGCCACGTCGAGCAATACCGCCCCCGTAGCGGACCTGCCCACCTCCAACATGAACTCGGCGAATTATAATCACGTGGCACGCGGGCCCACGGACGTGGGGGCTTATACTGGCACGACGAGCCCCTGCGGTGCTTATGACATGAGCGGCAATTTGAGGCAATGGAACGAAACTCCCTACGAGCAACTCTTTCGAGGAGTTGCCGGCGGATCATGGGCGACGGGTGCAAATGACCTATCGTCGTCAGGGTATTTTTTCGACACTCCGAACACGACTGGCAATCTCACCGGTTTCCGTGTAGCAATGATCCCCGAGCCCGCCACGCTCGTCCTCGCCGCACTCGGCGCCTTGGCGTTGCTGGCGATGCGGCGGCGGAGGTGATAACCGTCGCCAGTTTCAGTGTAAGCCTCGTATCATGGCGCACATGCCGATGCAGAGCGTTAGTCCCGAGAATATGAAGCGGTGATCCGGCAATCGATATGGGAAAATCCTACCGGCCGCGAAGCGATCGATGAGTGGTGTCGCATGACGGGTTATCCAAGGGATCACGGCCGAATGGCGGTCGGTAAGCTACTTGAAAGAATGCGGGAGGAAGGCTACCAGGAGCGGAAGCCATGAAGGGCTGGCCGTGGACGCCCGCGGTGATCGCCAAATCAACTGGCGCATCGTCCCGACGCTGACGCACGACGATGCTCGAGGGCGCATGGAATACCTGGGGCCAGAGAATGAAACGGTGATTCGACAATTGATCCTTGATGGGAAACTCCGCGAGGCCGTTGACGAGTATTGCCGGCTCACGTGGCGTCTGCCATCTCGCAGGACTGAGGCCGCGAAGGAGGTCCTTCGGAGAGCTGTGGCGCTACTTGACGAACCAGATCAGTCACTGGATTCGTTGTCATGATCGACGCCCAGCCCACCCTCCGACGATGGTTCCGCTTCGCCGCTGGTCTTTTCGCCTTATTTACGATCGGAACCGTGACCGTCCTGCTTGCTAGTGTTGCACTCCTCGGTGCCATCACACTGCGATATGCCAAACAACCATTCGATCCCCAGCGCCGGCCATAAAAGCACCGCCGACGGAAGCGGAGATTGCCGCCGAGGTTGAACAACTAATAGCGGCAGTCAAGGTAAAACGTCAAGGGTCTTTTGTCGACGGTTTTCGTCCTGCCGCTGCGCGCCGGCTCGGCGAAATCGGCCCTCAAGCTCGCGATGCTCTTCCTTGCCTCAGGAAGCTAGCTCTCGACAAGGACCCGGACGTACGATCAGCCGCGAACTATGCGATTTCAAGGATCGACAGGCCGGCAATGGCGGCATCCTCGATTCGTCATGACGGAGTCGCGCGCGTCGCATGTCAAATTCGCCGCGCGGCCGAATTAGGCCGTCGACATCACGCTGAAGGCCTTGCCATGTCCACTCTTTAAGGCGACGGGATGCGTCGAGGAATACTTGCAAAGCAGAAATCAGCCGAGCGTTCTTGGCGATGAGAAGTTCTCCATGTAAGGCCGAGCCGGAGACCGGCGGCACTGAGGTACATGAAGGAGACCGCGGCGCCGCCAGGCTCCAATTTCGCGGGGATCAGCCGCAGGCCCGACGCTGCATTTTACCGGTGCCCCCTACTTCCGGGGAGCGCGCAAAAAGCCGCCCCATAGTGAGGGGGCCGCGAAGCGCTATTGGCGACTTGCCGGCGATGAAAATCCAACATAAATCCAACACAGCCCTACTATCCCACGCTACTTGGCCCGACAGTCCGTCTGAGTCTCACTCGGGAAAACAGAGGGTCTTCTTCGGTACATGTAGCTGGGCATCGGGTCGAACACACACTGAAAATCCACGTGTCGGGAGTTCAACTCTCCCCCTGTCCACTCTTGCTGCGTAACGTGTTGCGTCGGTTCGCCTTGTCGAGCAAAACTGCGAATCGAGCATGAATTCAAAACTGCGCGCCGGAAGTTGTCTTCACTTCCGGCAGGGCGCTGCTGCGGCGGGGTTTCCCCTGCCTATTCATGGCGATGTACCTCTGAGCCGTCGCATCGCTCCTGTGCCGCCTCGATAGCGCAGCGCCTGTTGCCTAGGAAAAGCCAAGGCTTTTCCTGCATTTCTTGCTTGGCCATCGGTCAATCGGCCGCTGGCGATTAATTTCTTGCAAGGTCATTTGCCGCGTTTTTGCTCTTGGAGAATAATTGGCGGTTTCAGAAATTCGCAGGCAAGTAGGCGAGTGGGAAGGTGTGTTTGATGCGCAGACGGGTCCGACACAAAACGCTGCATAAGCAGACGGCAATCGATCGAATCGGGTGTAGGTATACTTCGCCATCTTGTGCTTCTCGCGGCGTATCCTGGCGCTGTCTTTCGTATGCTCGACGACCGTGCGGCTTGAGAGGGAAATCCAAGGGCGATGCTGAGATGACCCCCGCAGTGTTCGGCGCTCAGAATGATCGCTGGATCCCGTTTATCGTGATTGCCCTGTTCGGTTTCGCTACCGCCCTGGGCATCCTCGTCGCGCAAAGTGCTTAAAGTCGGCTGAAATGCTCCGCTTGATTGCCGCGGAAGTTGATGGCGGCTAATCTTGAACGCCGGCTGTGGTGAGTGCTTAGCCGGGGACGCTCGGTTTGGTCACGCTGTCGTGTGGCACTATTCCGTGCGTCCGTCACGAGCCGCCACGTCTGCCGCATCCGAACGGGCTTGCATGACTACCGGTCATTGGCGTGCCGGGGCGTCTATTAGGGCGAGGCGCATTTTTTTGCAATGCTCCGGCGGCGCGATTAACCTATTAGCGGATTGAAGAATTCTCCCCGGGGCGCGCTAGTGGTCCTTCTCTAAAGCCGAATATTCTGCGATCGCAGTTTGGCTTTCTACACATCGTTCACTGCATTGCCGGATCATTACAACCGGTTCGTTGCAGGGTGCCATCCACTAGCATCCACAAGGCCACTCTCTTGAATACTATGCGCGCTGCCACGATTTGTATCGCACTCATTGCCGTTATTCCGTCGACAACGATGGCCGTTACTCTCAACGCCGGCGACATTGTCGTCGCTACGGGAATCGGTCCAGCGTCAGCCAAGGATCACGGACTGGTACTCGTCGACCCTGCGACCGGAAACCGCACGATAATTTCTGACAACAGCACGGGAACCGGTCCTACATTCAACACAACCGAGGGGGTCGCCATCGAGCCTGACGGCGATTTACTCGTTACGGATCTGACCGCGGGCGGATTGGGATCTCGAGTGATTCGCGTCAATCCAACCACGGGGGACCGAACGGTAATTTCCGGTCCCGGAACCGGCGCGGGCGTGAGGCCCGACAGATGGTACGGTATCGTCGAGTTGAACGGAACGATTCTTGTCGCAAACTCTTATTCACAGGATACGGCAGCAATTCTCTCAATTGATCCTGCGACCGGAAATCGCACCGCTCTGTCGGGAGACGGCGTTGGCACAGGGCCGTCGTTCTTAAGCCCAGTAGGACTCGTCGTACAGGGAAATCACCTTCTACTCAGCGATTACTACGGTTTGGTTTTCCAAGTCGACTTGGCGACCGGCAATCGGTCGCGCGTTGGCGCGGGAGACTTCCCCGCATATCCCGAAGCTGCGGCCGGTCTGGCCGTGAGTTCAAACGGTACGATACTGGTCTCGGGTCAGGTGTATGACAACTTTCCGAACAACTATCCCGGCGTTTTCACGCAGGATCCGACAACGCACTTTTATTCAATTGTCTCGGGATACAACGTAGGTACCGGCCCGACGATGGGCAATCTGGGGCCAACAGGGATCGCAACGGCCGCCAGTGGAACGATCCTGCTGGATGAGTCAACTCTGAACGCGGTCCTGTCAATCGACCCGATCACCGGCAATCGCACGATTCTTTAGGATGCCACGCACGGCATCGGACCGACCATTACCAGCCCACAGGGCATCCTAGTCGTGACAAGTGTTCCCGAGCCTTCCGCGCTCGTCCTGGCCGCACTCGGTGGACTGGCGTTACTGGCAATGCGACCTCGATCGAACTAATGTTCTGCCGGCGAACAACCGATAATACGGGATGGAGTCCGCCTGCTCCGCAAATACTCCAGGCCGCAGGAAGCACTCCGCCGTCTGCGGCCTTTTTTATGCGCCGAGAAGAAATCCGAGGATCGCATGCCCTTTGGTCTTGATATGAGGGCTATTAATCGTGTCAGCGGACCAGCGTGGAAGGCCATCAAGCCGCACTTCGATGTTGTGAACGCGGCGCTTCTGGGAGTCTCGCCGACTTCGCAGGGCGAATTGACGAGGATCTACATCAAATACACCACCGCCGAGACGGGAAGCCAGCCGTTCGCTGTGATGTGGGTCAGATCCTCGAGCGAACTCGTGATTGGGCTCGCGCTCCCGCCCGACTTTCCTGTCGGGCAAATTAGAGCGCCACTGAGACCGATCGCTTATAGTGGTCTGACAACATACTTCTGCTTATCTGCCGTAGATTCACTGCCTGCCGGGATTGAAACTTGGTCGGCGGCGGCATACGCCAACTGTCTGTCGGCTTGCGAGTCGCTGCGCGCCGAGTCAGTGCTGAACCAGCCGGTCGCAGCCGACTGAGCCGCGTGTTCGCCGAGCCCTAGGCAGCGACCGTTGGCCATGGAATAAAGGAACGACGTGAGCATCATTAGGTGGCTGAAGAGCTTGGTGTCACGTCGCGGAAAGGCCCTCTCCTACTATCGCGCCGGAATGGCGAAGGCGAATCAGCGCAACTATGCAGGCGCCATCGCGGATTACTCGGCCGCGATTCAGGTGCCTGATGTTCCAGCCGACGTGAAAGCCATGGCGACCTACAATCGAGCGCTCGCGTATTCCTCGATACATAACGATGTAAAAGCCGCTGAGGACCTGGCGGCCGTCCTTGAGATGCCCGGGCTGTCGCAATCCATTAAGCGAGAGGCCCAGGAACGTCGCGAACGAATCCGACGGCGCGACGAGAAGTGAGAATAACCGCCGCATAGCAGAGCGGCCTGGGCTTAGGCGTCGCCGAGCGCGATCGTTGATTGGTTCCTGCAATCGACGATTTTTGCCTGACACTTCTATGCGTGGTGCGACTAGCTTGGCGGGCTGGCGCTTGTGACGATGCGTCGGTCGAGATGAGAACGGCCAATCATCAACTTAACCGGCAGTACGAGCTAGGTAAGTTGATAGTTGGCGGCGTGGAGTGTGTTTTGATAGGAATTGGTCTGCCGAATGGCGAATTCTTCCACCTCTCCTTGTCGGCCCGTACCGCGATAGTTCTTGGTGGGTTCACACTCGCGATTATGTTTGTACGAGAGCTGAAGTCGAATCTTGCTGCGCATCCAGCGGACGACCATGTAGAAGGTCCGCGCATGGCGCCCCCGGCTTCCAAGACGCGTTACCCGTAGTCGTCGCTTGGCAGTTCGTCAAAGAGTTCGGCCGGGTTCTTTGACCGAGCGTGGATTGGCCTCGCGCAACCCCACTGCTGGGCAAGCCAGCAGTGGCACACCCGCGAGGTGGGCGTGCATGCGCGACGGCAACCACGAGAAAGTCCGCAGCAAGCGCAGACCGCCGCCGCGGCTATCTAGATTGGATTGGGTCCGACGACTTTGGGAACGCGTTCAGGTCGTGAACTGGAACGTATTCAAGTGGAGTCGTGCGAGGACTTCCTCGACGGCGTTCGACCAGATATCGCGGATGGCTTCGTCGGTAAGCTGGACAAGGAGGGCCGATTTGTGCAATTCCTCGGTGAACTTCTTCAAATTGCGGAAGGTGGCCGGCGCCATGGCAACGGAGATGACCTTTTCCTGCTCTTCCATCCAAATGAAGACCGTGACTCGCTGCTCCAATACGACCTTGTCGAGTGAGCTTGCCATCTCTGATTTACCCTGAAAAGTTGCCGGTTTGATTGTCCTAAGGCGTGCGAGCTGAAATATAGACTCTAACCGAGAAGCGAAAAGAGTCCATACGGGCTTTGCCCGGGGGGGCCGGAGCCG
The DNA here is from genome assembly GCA_036499395.1 of Pirellulales bacterium. NCBI lineage: Bacteria > Pseudomonadati > Planctomycetota > Planctomycetia > Pirellulales > Pirellulales bacterium. The sequence continues at coordinate 159,200 of DASYDW010000121.1, read as the reverse complement.
GGGCCCGAGTTTTTCGACGGCGACGCGATGGATCGGGGGAACCGTTAGGGTTGTGCAGGCGTTTGCGCGTTGAGCCGGTCGAGGAAGTCTTGCGCGGCACGGCGGCCGGGCCAGCCCGGCGGGGCATGCAACAGGGCCTGCTGGAAGTCGTTCTTGGCGGCGGCCGTTTCGCCCCGATCGGCACGAATCACACCGCGCAACAAAAGGGGCGTCGGGGCATCGGCTTTGATCTTTAGAGCCTCCTCGAGATCGGACTCGGCCGCCGCGGTTTCGTCGCGCGCCATGCGCAGCGAGGCCCGCTTGACGAAGGCGATGGCGTAGCGCCGGTCCAGCTCGATGGCCTGATTCAGCTTGGCTTCGCCCGCCTGGGAGTCGCCCGCGTTGATCAACTGTTCGGCCTCGGCGATGAGCCGTGCTGCGACGAAGACAGAAGGCGGGTTCCGATACCGCGCGATTTCGACCGGCAGCCAATCGATGGGAATCTGTTGATCCCACATGACGTGCGCCGCGGGCAGAAGCATATTCGCCACCACGACGCACGGCAGCAGCAAACGAAGTCGCGCCGGCCGCTGCCATTCCCACAGAAAGATGCCCAGGAGTAGTACGGGGCACAGGGTCATCAATGTCCGCGAAATATCCTGGGCGATGAACAGGCTCGTCAGCGCCGTAATAGTCGTGAGAAGGCCGAAAAGTGTTCCCCCGAGCCAGCCCAGGCGACGGATCGCGAGTGCGCAGCCCAGCACCACGAATACCCACCCGGCGCGAAAGCCGGACCAGAGCCCAGCGGCGTATCGAGATAGCGGGACGAGCGGCGCTTCGGCCCAATGATTCCGCACGTAAGCGCGCGTCTGGGGATCTTCGTTAAGCCAGGCGAGGGCGCGGATCAGCAGATAGGGGAACGTCGCCAAAGCCACGACCAACAGAATAAGGACGGCCTGTCGGCGCCCGCTGGGACCGTTCCCTGCGAACATCGCGGCGCGCACGCCAAGGCAGATCGGTAGCGCCAGGATAAATCGTTCGTCGATCCAGGGGGCGGCGAGGCAGGCGGCGCCGACACCCCAATAGCCCGGCACGAAGGCGACCGCCAATTCGGCCAGCACACACCAGGAATCGAAATAAAGAAGCCAGCCCGTGGAAACGAAAAACCAGGGGAGCATCGCGAACAGCAGGGTCGCGAGCAGGGTGGCACTTACGCTATGCAATCTCGTATAGGTCAGCCAGGCAACCAACCACAGCACGAGAACACAACCGACCGGCGGCATCGACAAAAGTAGCCAGCGCGGCAGCTTGAGATAATGCCACATCATGGGGAACAGCGCTCGCCAGCGAATCACGGTGTGCAGCTTGGCTGGTATCGGCGCCCAGGGGTCTTCGACTTGCGCGAGTGTCGCCTTTGCGCGGCCATACTGCGGGCTTTCGAGCACACCGACCAGATCGAGCCCCACCCAATACGAGAAGCGGGGCGTGAATCGCAGCAGCACACCGGAAAAAACTACGAGCGCCAGGGCCAGGCACCAAGCGGCGGAACGCAGCGTCGAATTGGTCGGGGCGGCCGCGACCGGGCCAGCCGAGGCTGCTGTGTTCTTCTCGCTGTGGATCGGGGGCTTGGGCATGTACCAACCTGGTCGCGGACCCTGCTCGGATCGATGTTGTCGCCCAACGAATCTCGGGGCGCCGAATTGTTGTTTATTGTAAAAGCTTACCTGCTCGACGGAGGCACTTCACGGGGCATGAATTCCTTGCAATGGGTGGGCAGCGACATTACCTTCTAATGCACTGGCCGGTGCGGTAATCCGCCTGGTACGCATGGTCCGAGGTTAAGCTACTGCGACTCTCTTAAGCCGAATCACGCCACGCTGCCTCTATGGCGGCGATGCCGCGTCTTTCTGTCGGCACACTCCTTCTTCTTTTTTTGATGGCGTCGCTGCATGCGCTGCGCGATGGACGCCAAGAGATAGGCAACCACGGGGGAAGTTCACTATGTTTAGCCGAAGCTATCGCATCAGTCCGTTGCGCGGTGTCAGCGTATGTCTGTTGGCTTTTCTCATTGCAAGCTGTGCCGCCGCCACGGCTCGGGCTCAGATCGATTTCTACCGGTTCTTCAAAACCGACAATTATCAGCAGACGAGCGATGCACAGCCCACGGTTGCAGAATCGTTTGTAGGAAACGTCGACATCTTGTTCGACGACGGTTTGAACTTGACGCCAGCGCAAGTCAGTTCGACGAGTCCGTTATCACCGATGCCGCTCGGCCTGGTTGCGCCAGGCAACCTTCGCTTCTCGCAGTTGTATGCGAGTGCCGCAGCCCGAGACGTCGATTTTCCAGCCGGCACGTCGTACGACTATCAGGTTACCGACGGTCCAGTGGGGCCGGTGGATGCCGTACTGAATGTGCCGGTTAAGGACTTGTTCGCGCCACAGGTGCCGTACTTCACGGGCACCACGTACGATCAACTGCAGGGGCTGAATCCCACCAACGATTTCACGCTCCCCTTCAATGGATATGCGACGCCTGACGGCATCAACACTCCGTTGATTTTCATCGGGATCAATCGCGTCTCGGACGGGCAAAGTGTGTATGGGAATTCCGGCCCGAGCACATCGACGTCGTTCACGATTCCGGGTAACACGCTCGAACCGGGCACGCAGTACGACGTGAGCCTGGTCTATAGCGCGCGGATCGATACAGCGCGGGCGGGTTTTGGCGGGGCCACTTCCGAAGTGGGTTTCGACCTTCACACGGACCTGATCTTTACGACTGCCGTGCCCGAGCCGGCGACGTGGCTGCTGGCCGTGATGGGAGGGGCGGGATTCTTAGGCTGGCGACAGCGCTCTGGTTGCGGTTCCCAGCGGCACGGGTAAACGCCCTGATTTCATTGCAGGCGGGCAAACCATCCGCCGCGTACCAGCGGCCTGCTGGAAAAAGTTGTCAGGAAATGGTCCCCGGCGGTGCATTGATTGCAGAGCCGGAGTTGCGAGAAAACGGGGTTCGCAACAGCGCCAGGTTCCCTGCGATCGATAGGGGGAGTATTTCTCATGAATCGAGCCACCAGAGTGCTGTTTGCCGCGACGCTGGTTGTCCTAGTTGCCGGGCTGTCAGAAACGGCACAAGGGGCGATCGCCTTCGACAACAGCGCGGGGGTGCCGGGTGTGGGGCTGCAGAATTGGGCCGGAAATTTGGGGCTGGACTTCATCGTGAACAGTCCGGTCACGGTGACCCAGTTGGGAGTTTTCGACAACGGTGATCCGTCGCAACTGGACGGCGTTGCCGGCGCTGGCGTGACGGTCGGGATTTTCGACGTGACGTCAGGTTTGCTCGTCGCGCCGGGCCTGGTGATCAATCCCTCGACGCCGGGAACGCAGGTCAACGGCGACTACATGGTCGACGTGGCGCCGTTCAATCTCGCGCCAGGCCTTTACAGCATCGTGACGCTCGACGACCGGAACTACAACACGGGGTTTGGCGGGGGCGTGGAAGCCACGCTGAACGACGGTGGCGGATTATTGAACTTCAGTGCGAATCCGACGCTCACCGCGCGCTGGGATGGTTCGGGCACGTTTGGCTTCCCAACGTCCAACGTGGCGAATCCCCAGGGGGCCGATTCCGGGCAAGCCGTGCCTGTGCCACGATTCGACGCCGGCACGTTTGCCTTTCAGGCTACGGTCCCCGAGGCGAGCCCGGCCCTCATTTGGACCCTGCTCGGCGGAATGGGCTGCTGCGCGACCTGGTTGCGGGGCAAACGGCGGGGCTAGACGCGGGTCTGGCCGGGGTTCGCAATCCTAGGGCGGGACGGTGACGCCCCGGCCTCGAAGTGTCCAGCGACAGACCACGCTTCCCGGAACAGCAAATTCTTGGGGTAGCGGCTGCCGCGCGTGCGTATCATAGAGGTATGGGATCGACAAACCTGCCTCCTCGCCGCGATCTTACCGTCTGGCTACGGCAGAAACGCTGGGTGGCGCTGGCCATTGTCCTGCAATGTGCTCTGGCTGTTGGCGTGGTGCTGCTGATGGGATATTTATTCCCAGCGCACTGAGCTGCAGACGTGAGTCGCGGCGATGCGAAAGTGATTAAGAGGCGCCGTTGCGCATGCGAAGGAGCGCCTGTTCGGCTTGCGCGCGGGGAGGCCAATTCGGCGGCGCGTGTTCCAGGGCACGCTCCAAGTCAGCGATGCTGGCCCGGCGGTCGCGGCTATTGTTCGGGAACAAGGCCCGCATCAAGAGCGCGTCGTACGAGTCGGGATTCACGCGCAGCACGGCGTCGATGTCTTTTCGGGCGCTCGAAACATCGCCGAGCCAGGCACTGGCGGCGGCGCGCTGGATGTGCGGCGCGAGCCAATGGCTCTCCAAGCGAATGGCTTGCGAGTACTCACCGCGCGCTTCGTCGGCGCGCCCTTCGCTGAGCAACTGGTTGCCGCGACGGAAATGTTCTGGGGCGAAGACCCAGCCGGGCGGGTCGTTGTAATAGCCGACCTCGTGCGCGAGCGAGTGAATCGGGAATGTGCGTGTCCAGACGACGTGGGAAGCCGGCAACGACAGGTTCGCGATCAGCACCGCTGTTAACGCCTGGGGGCCATAGGCTCCTAACAAGTTCGTCAATTGCCACGCGCCCAGCAGCATGACCGGCGCCAGCACCATCAGCGTGCGCGACATGTCGGCCACGATCATCAGGCTGGCAAGTGCGGTGAGCGCGCTCACCGTGGCCAGGCCGACAGCCATCGCTCTGCGACCGCTAAGCCAGACGGCCACGATCGCGGCCGCGAACAGAACCCAGGCCGCGCGGAAGCCGCTCCATAGTCCCAGCGCGTAAGTGCCGAGACTCACGTCCTGCATTTTTTCGAGGTGGAAGTTCACGTGGCGCACGGCCTCGGCGTCGCCCGCGAGCCATTCGATCGCACGCAACGCGACGTAGGGGGAGCAAATCGCGCCGCCGATCAGCAGGTCTTTCAAGAAAGTTCGCACCGCCAGGTCCGGCAGCAAGACCACGGCCCGCACGGTGATGATCACCGGCAGCGCGAAAATAAAACGTTCGTCAATCCAGGGGACCAAGGCCCAGGCGGCGAGCGAAATCGGCCGCGACGGCACAAAGCTGGCAGCCAATAGTCCCAGCACCAACCACGAATCAAAATACGCCAGCCATCCGGTCGAAACGAAAAACCAGGAGAGCGCCGCGAAGAGCGCCGTGGCCAGCCACGTGAGGAACCAGTCATTCAATTGCCGGCGCGTTAGCCAGGCCACGAGCCATAAACATAACAGGCAGCCCAGATGCGGAATCGCCAGGTACATCGCGTGCGAAAGACGCAGCGCATGGCTAAGCACCGGAAATAGCAATCGGTACTTGATGCCGTAATGAGCGGTGTTCGGTATCTGTGCAGCGGGATCATCAAGCTGCACGAGCGCAAAGCGAGCGCGCTCCCATTCCGGAGCTGTGGGCTCGAGTTCGGGGAACCGAAGTCCCTGCCAGTTTGTGAAACAGGGAAAGAAAAAGACCAGCGTCAGCGCAGCCGTCGAGACGGCGACGCCCAGGCAAAGCCCTGCATCCCTGACGGCGACGAGGTCGCCGCGCCTCTTCTGTTGATTCATTCCGATCCGACGTAGCTCTGTTCCACGCGAACCAAATCATAGCGTCTCCTAGGGAGACGACTAGCCATGTAAAGATGAAACAACGGCGGCGCGACAAAGTGCCGCTAACGAAAATGGTGAAATGCTAATGCGTCGCTCATGAAATTATCATGAAGCCCACTAGTTAGTTGCATAATGATTCGCGCGTCGAATGCTTAATCGAGATTTACAGCGCTCGACTTGCAAACGGCATGCTGCGAAAACGTCGCGCGTTTACGGGGGGAATTCGTACTTCGCGCACGCGATGCTTGCTTAAGCCCTGCGAATGGCTGGTGCGAGCGTTTGAGCCGAGGTAAGCCATGCGGCATACCACGTGTTGTGGCCGTTCGCAGTGCTGCAGAGGGGAAGCAAGCGTTGAAAAAAATCTTTGCGAGCGAGAAGAAGAGACGCTCTCAGGCGTTGGTCACTTCCTCTCATAAATGCAAATGTGTTTCGAGAGACGGATCACTTGCGTCTTCGTCGCTGTCGTGGGGGTTGCTGTGGTGAGCGATCGGTGCTCATTAGGTGCCCGCGGGAGAGTCGTCGTCGGCGGCGATAACTAACGATGGCGCGAAAGCGGCGCGCTTCGGCAGGTCGTAATCGTCGGGCCTAAGCGTCTAGAGTTGGGTCGCCTATCGCCTTCGAATTGCTAGCGATTTGTCGACATCGTCGGTCTGCGCGGTAGAATCGGCGCAGTCTAGAGACCATCCTTGGAGAAACTGGGATGAAAAAGTCGAAGCGCCTTTGGTTGCAAGTGGGCGTCCTGCTTCTGCTGTCGTTCTACGCCACGTATGGAGTGGTGCTGCGCGTTCCGTCGCCGATCGTGAATCCGTCGGCGACTCAATCGCAGCTTCCGTGACTACTTCACGTGTCACGGCCGACCGTATTATGCTGACCCGCAGCAGTTTGAGCCGCCGTGACTACCGCTGAGCGATCCTCTGTGGGGCTCTGAGCGCCAGTTGATCTAACTCGTGGCGGACTGCTTCCTAATCACTCGCTGCCGGCGGGGCGTCTGACAATTCGGCCAAGGGATCGGCCAGCGTGGCCAATTGATCGCTCGCTGTGAAATTGAGCGCGGCCGAGTTCAGGCAGTAGCGCTGCCCGGTCGGCGCAGGACCGTCGTCAAAGACGTGTCCCAGATGCCCTGCACATCGCGCGCAAAGAACTTCCGTGCGTGCCATGCCGATGCCGATATCCATGTGCTCTTCGATATTATCGGGCGCGATGGGCTTCAAGAAACTTGGCCAGCCCGTGCCTGAGTCGAACTTGGCGTCCGACGAGAAGAGTGGCAGTGCGCAGCCTGCGCAGGCGTAGACGCCGTCTAGCTTGTTGTCGTGGAACCGGCCGCAGAACGCTCGCTCTGTCCCTTTGCTGCGCAGCACTTGAAATTGTTCGGCGGTGAGCCGGCGTTGCCATTGCCGGTCGCTGAGCACCAGCACCGGTGACTCGACAGGCCCAACCAATTCGCCAGCGGTATTGAAGACGTGAACGTAAACGGTGCGATTCGGATCGGCATCGGGATCGGTTTGCCAGGGCCAGATTTCGGCCCGTGTCGCGATCAAGGCGACTACGATCAAGGTCGCCACGAATGGGCCCAGGTAATCTCGCCAGCGCTTTGGCATGCAGGTTTTCCTTCAGGCGGTGTGCCGGTTACTTCGTGAGCGCGGCAGTGTTGACGACTCGGCCCGTCGTGGTAAAGGCGATGCCCAGGTTCGACGAAGCGTTGATCATCACGGCTTCGACCAGCGGACTGGCAGCGTCGGACTCGGCTTTCCATTCGATCAGGAAATTCGCGCCGGTACCGCCGGCGGTGTCGGCCTTGTCGACGACCAGGTTCGAGGTTTGCAGAGCAGCAAGCGCGAGGGGCTTATCCAGGTACTTCTTGATGAGTCGCCCTTTTGTGTCGTAGTAGTCGGCGCGCGTCACGGTGATGGCGTGGGTGGGATTGATGTTGTGAATCGAGACCGTCGCGGCCAGTTCCAGCGTGTGCTTGCCGTTCTCGTAAAAGATGCTGGAGTAGATCGGTAGATAGATCAGTTCTACACTTGGCACAGCGGCAGGTTTGTCGATCGGCGTTTTTTCGGCCGCGGCGAGGCGAGCTTGCAGCGAGTAGCTTACCGCCGCGCAGACCAAGATCGTCACGGTGATCCCCAGGGAAATCTTCGCCGCCGGTCCTGTGGTAGTGCTTCGCATGGAATATCCTCTCGAGAGAAGTGATACAGCAAACCGGGGCGGCGGTGCGAGTCAATCGTAGCCGGTGGACGCAATGTTTCCAGGCCGAGGTGCGTTGGCGAGCCTTCTAACGAGGCGCTTTTGCGAGCGCAGTGGCGGGATTTGTGGTCGGATGCCGTACGGGCCTTGGGAGATGAGACAGTGTCCGATCCGCCGGTCGGCAGCTAAGATGCGGATGGCAAACGGCATGCGTCCGTTTTTGAAACTGGCGCGCAAACGTCGGCCTCTGCGCCATAGAGGCGGACTGCGGTCTGGCGAATGGTCGATTGAGAGAATCGAATGAGCGAGCCACGTTCGAGCGGCCGCCGGCGGTTTCAATTCAGCTTGGGCACGATGCTCGTCCTGCTCACGCTGTTCGCCGTGTGGCTCGGTTGGGAGCTGGATTTCATTCGTGATCGGCAAGCCTGGATTCACGCGAACGGGCCACTGCTCGAGAACACGACGCCCAACCCGTTGCCGGCACCGAAGTTCGCACTTCCTGTCTGGCGGCACTGGCTGGGGGATACGGAAGTGCCGCGCATCTGGAATCGCGACGAGTGGAGCGACAAGGATCGCGCCTATGTCACGATGCTTTTCCTCGAGGCGAACTTCGAAGATCCGCCGAAGGTCAACGGCGTGACGTGGGTTTTTCAGCCGGGCCCGGTGAACGTCACTCCGGTTCCCAGTACGCCAGTGCCTGACAATCCCTAAGAGATGAATCTCGCCCGTTGCGGGTGCGCCGGCACGCAACTCGTCGGCCTCTTGCGGTCGCGATGATCGCAGTCTGATTGCGATCGCAAATCGGTCCTTGTCAGGATTGCCCCGTCCACTCGCGTATCTGTTACGGTCGGGGCGCAGGAAGCGTTTCGGGCTCGGCCGTCGGAAATGTTTTTTCCGACGGCCGTTTTTTTACCTTGCGGCGGCAACAGGCCGCTTCCCGTGACCTTGTGGGGAGATATGAGCACTGATTTCGAAATGACCCCGTCGCCGGTGCTGTTTGTATTCGGCACCGTTTGCGTGCTGGTTTCCCTAGCTCCTTTCGCGGCCCTGATTTGGGCTGTGGCGAGGAAGGGACGCGAAAGCCGACGTCCTTGAGGGAATTATGGCACGCCGTTCGCAAGGGAGTTCGGTCGGAACCGTGTGCCTTGAATGTCAAAGCCCAAGGCCACGGTTTGCCGCGGGCGCCGATGCCATATCCCAGTGATGTCGCGCATCGTGCGCGCCCGTGGTATTTATCGCATAGAGTGCTCGGCCAGGGGCGTGATGGAGTCCAGTCATGACCGAGGTTTGCTGTCCCCGATGCCATCGCGTTGCGCATCGTGACGCTTATCTGCCAAGGTTTGAAATCGATCCAAGCGGAGGCATGTCGATCAGCGGGGTCGACGTTTCGTACCGCTGCACGGGGGCGCAATGCGGTTATGTCTTTCACGAACGGGCGGCGATGCTCAGCGAGCCGGTTCCGTTGGAAACGGCCGGGTTTCCCGATTGAGGGTGCGGGCCGATTTACGGTGGGGGACACTCGCGCCGCCTCGGCCGCGCGATCGCAACGAAAACGTTGTCGCTCCTATAGCGTATTCGGCGCGGCGTTTGCTCTGGAGCAGGGTGCGTTGTTACCTGCAGTTTTAAGACGACTGGCTGTCTTACGTGGAGCACGGGCGGAACAGCTTGGCCCCGCCTGATTAGTGGAAAACTGTCATGAATCGATTGGCACCATACTTTCAAGGCTATTACCCCTCGGTGGAAGAAGCGCGGAAGCACGCGCAAGAGGTGTTGCTGTTCTGCATGGCGATCCGTCGCATCCATAGCGAATCGGGTCGCGAATTTGCCGAGGGGTTGCCGGAGATGGAGGCGTGGGCCGCCGACATGGTGCTGCGGCTGGGGCCGTCTTGCCAATAGGGCCCACCGGTCGATTCGCGGCCGGTACAGCTTTGGCAATCTCCCGTCATCGCGTCGCCGACGCCTGCCGCCCCCAACCGGAAAACTGGTAAAGCAGAATTTAGCCAGTCCTGATACGATATGGTCACCAATTCAGGGGTCGTGTACGGGACGAACAGTTGATGTCAGGGATGACTTTCGTGGGCCGGCGTGGGCGATCCTGCTGGACAGTGCTGGCCGTTATGGCGTTTGTGGGTGGGCACAGTGTTTCCACTAGTGCCATTACGATCGTGCCGACGTTCGACAGCACGATCAAAAGCGACCCGAACGCCGCGACGATCGAGGCGACGATCAACTCGGCGATCGCGATCTATGAACATATCATTACCGACTCGATCACGGTGAACATCACCTATCGGGAGATGACGACCGGCTTGGGAGAGAACAGCACCTATTATGATCCCATGCCTTATCAAAGTTACGTCGCGGCGCTAGCGACTCACGCGACGAGCACCAACGATGGCATTGCGGTCAGCCATTTGCCCAACACGGCGACGAACCCGGTCAATAGCAATGGTACGGTGAACGTGCAATTGCCCAACGCGCGGGCTTTAGGCATCAGTATCGTTCCGCCTGCTGGCATGCCGGACGGCACGATCTCGTTGAACACGTCGATCATGAATCTGTCGCGATCGGCGACCGATCCCACGAAATTCGATCTGATGTCGACGACGATGCACGAGATGGACGAAGTGCTGGGCTTTGGCTCGGCACTATCGAACGTGGCCAAAAATGGTGACCCGGCGCCGAGCACCGCTATCTGGCCGCTGGACCTGTTTCGTTACGATCAAAGCGGCGCCCGCAGCTTCTCGACGTCTCTGACCACCACCGCCTTTTTCTCCCTCAATGGCACGACCGACCTGGCGCAATTCAACCAGCATGCCGGCGGAGACTTCAGCGATTGGTATAGCTTTCCTAACGGCGCCGCGATTCCGCACGTGCAGGATGCCTACGCAACGCGTGGCGTGGCGCCGAATCTGGGCGTGGAATTCACAGGGCTCGACATTCTGGGATATCACCTGGTGCCGCTCAGCGGTGACGCTAACGGCGACGGCGTGGTGAATGCGCAGGACTTGGCCCTGGTGGCGAGCGGATGGCTGCGAACAGTCGCGAACCCCGGCGACGTGAATCACGATGGCATCGTCAACGGCCAGGATCTGGCGATCATCTCATCGGATTGGCTAGGAACCTACGGCAGCGCTGGGACGGGGGGGGGCACAGGCATGTCCGGTGGATCGCAAGTGCCTGAACCGTCGGCCTGGCTGCTGACGATCTTGGCTTCATGCGCGCTGTTGGGAACTGGTAGACGGCGGCGCGGCGATTGCCGTATTGCAGCCTAACGGTGCTTTCTCAATTCGTGATTGTGCAGCCGCGAGTTTCTCTCTTGCGCCGCGAATCATGATGCATACCGCGATGCCAGCACGCGTTGATCGGATGTGAATGGAAAAGTGAAGGCCGTGGGCGCTCGATCGTCATGCGATGTTACGGCGTAACACGGCATGCACTGGTTGAAATTCGCGCGACGCTTTTTTCTTGCGTTTCGCCGCACATCGTCCTAAGGTAACGATTAAGCCTGCGGTCCCTTTCCAGGGAGCGCGGGCGTCGAGCCGCCGGTGGCTTTCCTAGTTGAAAGCCTGATCCTGGCGGCTCGCTTTGTTTTCCAGGGGCGCTTCGGCGTGCGCTTGATCGGCGCGAGGCTGGAGATTCTGTCGCCGCGGCGGCTTCGATGAGCCGCATTGCTTCGCATCGATTAGCGCGGAGGCATTTGGCTGATCGGGCTTGGCTGCATTTTCGGCATTAGGCCGCCGGGGTGCAGCGTCGAAAGTCCGACGGCGCTCAGGTCGCCTGCCGACGTCGCCGGCTGAGGCGGCACTCCCAGATAGACGGCCCGGCCCGAGATGGCGAGCGAACCCGGCAGGACGCGGGCCACGGCGGTCGGCGATCGGCTGCCCGGTGCTTCGCGGCTGATGTGAGCGGGCAACCCGGGGCGCGCCGGTCCGCGCGACGATGCCGAGAAGACGGTCGTCAGCGGCGGCAGTCGGCGCATCGGAACGACGCTCGCCGCGGGTGCCACGAGGGCGCTCGTCAATTGAATATCGCCACCGGTGTGATTGGCGACCGTAGAGTAGGGCTGGATGCCCTGCGCTGCGCTTCCGCGTGGAAAGGTTTGCACCTGGCCGACGGTAATGCCCGGCAGTGCGGAGTGCGGCGATGTCGCGCGGACAACATCGGCCGGGGAAGTGCGCCGCGATGAAGTCGTGACGCTGGTCAAAGGTGGCAGACGGCGCATCGCGTCTGGCGCGACGGACGACTGCGCGCGAGCGAATTGCGAATGAATGAATAGCAGCGCAATGATGGGCAGAAGGCCAGCGCCGCGAAAGATGCCGCGTGTGCGGCTGCCGGATGACTGTGGATTCGATTTCATCTGCCACCGCCCGGCGGAATGCGGGCGGTTCCCCCTGATTCTTACCGAATGCGTGTGCCGAGTGCGGGTCGACAACTTTGCCGGTCGTGTGCGAGCGTACCCAGTGGGTAAAACGTTCGCGTCCTAAGAGCAATATCGGACGCAAGGGTTTTGCGGCTGGAATCGCCGCACAGAACTTTAATGCGCCGTGTATATTGCGCAAGATCGGTTGACATTAACGCGGCCCGCTGCGCGCCAGCACGCACAATGGGTGAGAGGTCTTAGGCCGTAAGATTTGTCCATCCTGCCTGGTCGCTCTTGGGCGATAGCAGGGCGCAGTTCACTCGCCTTCTGCGCCTATGCCGAACGGCAGAGCGATCAACAACCGCTCCGCCGCTAGTTCTGCGGTGCCGGAGCTGGTGCTGGAGCTGACGGCGGCGTGGCTGAAGGAGTGGTGGCTTCCGCCGCAGGAGCCTCGCCGGCAGGTGCTTCCGCAGCGCTTGGATTCGGATCGCTTGGTTCTGTTGTGCTCGGTACCGCAGCGGGCGGTTCGGCTGGGGAAGCGGCCGGTTTTTCTTCGCCTTCCTTCGTTGCTTCGCCTGATGGTACTGGCGCGCCGGGAACGTTCGCGGCGGGCGCGCCGTTTGCCGGCACGGCAGCCGCGGCGGCCGCCTTCTGCTGGGCCAGGAATTCGCGCAGTTTTTCGAGATTGCTTTTTGCCGCAACATGCGCGGGATCGAGCATTAGCGCTGTCTCGAATTCCTTTTCCGCCAGATCGAGCTTTCCTTCCTGGGCGCGAATCATACCGGCCAGGTTGTGGGCCGGCGCGCTTTTGTCGTCCAGCATCAGTGACATCTGCAATTGATTGGCGGCGTTCGGCACGTCCCCCTTCAGCAGCAGAACCGTGGCCAGTTCTTCGCGCGTTTTGGCATTGTTGGGGCCCAACTGTGCGGCAAGTGCGAGGGCTTGGATCGCGTCGTCCAGTTTGCCTTGCTTGCGCAGCGCGATGCCCAGGTTCTGTTGGGCGAGCGCATTGTGCGGACTCAATTCGAGCGACTCGTGCAGCTTTTCGATCCCTTCGTCGACCTGCTGCTTGTCGATCAGCAATTGCCCAAGACTGGCGAGCGCCAAGGGACTCTTCTCGTTCAATTCCAATGCGGCTTCGTAGTGCTTAATGGCATCATCGTCACGATTAGCAAGATGCAAGACATCCGCCAGGTGACGGTGCAGTTCGGCGCTTTCCAGATCGGAGTGCTCGGCCGTTAAATCCTCTTCGAACTGCGCGATGCCCGCATCAAGCTGGTCGGTCAGTGACAAGGCCCGGCTCAGATCGCCCAGATGCCAGTTGCTCTTGGTCATCGTCTCCAGGCCGGCGCGGTAATGTGGAATCGCCTCGTCGGTACGGCCGCGATGGTCGAGGAAATCCGCCAGGTTGATCTGCGCCATCCAACTGTCAGGATTTTCGGCGATCACGGCGGTGTAGAGCGTTTCGAGATTCTCGTAGACGTGTGTTTGCTGATGAGCGGCCACCACCAACGGGACGAGCAACAGGCCCCCAGCTGCGGCGGCCACGACGCGCGGCAAGTTGCGGCCGATCAAGGTCAACGCGGCGGCAGTCAAAGTTAGGAGCGCAATCGAGGCCTGGTATTGGAAATGGTCAGCCACGAGCGCGTAGCGGAACGGATAAACGTTGAAGAAGCCCAGCGCCGGCGCCACGCCAATGGTGAAAATCAGCGCCGCCGCGGCCGGACCACGGCCGATCGTACCGCGCGCTAACCACAGCGCGACGAGCGTGGCAACAGCCCCCACCGGGAACAGGTATTGCCACCACACCCGGGCGTCGATGTCAAAGCGGGGATAGAAAAAGACGAGCGGATGAGGCCAGACGAGTTTGCCGGCATAGAACCACAGCGCGCGTCCGGCGATCAACATGCGTTCGACCAGTGAGTAATTCCATTCGGCGCCTGCCGCACCGACGTACGTCGTTTCCAGCCAGACCGTGATGCTGCCCAGCACCGCGCCGAAGATAAAGAACGGGATCAACTCACCCACGTCGCGACTGGTTATACGGCCCCGTTTCCACCAGTAGATCACCAACAGCACCGCCGGCACGACGGCCGTGACGGTCTTGCTCAGTAGCGCGGCGACGAACAAACCAAGCGCGAGTTCGTAGTCCCAGCCCTCGGTGGGACGCTTGGCATCGGCCGGCTCGTCAGGAGGCGCATAGCGCAGATAAACCAAGATCGAAGCGAGCGCAAAAGCACACGACTGCACGTTCTTCAGTTCCGAGACCCAGGCCACGCTTTCGACGCACACCGGATGCACGGCGAATATCGCGGCTGCCAACCAGGCGCCAGGCACGTTCAGACGCAGTAGCACGCGCCATAGCAGGATTACGCCCGCCGCATGCCACAGCATGTTCACCAGGTGGTAGCCGTGGGGGTCGAAGCCCCAGATCTGATATTCGACCCACAGCGTGGTATGCACCAGTGGGTAGTACTGCGGGATGGTGCCCCACTTGAACCACATGTTGTAGAGCCCGGCCGGTTCGCGCAGCGCCAGGTTACTCAGGACGTGTGCGTCGTCGTCCCAGATGTAGCCATTGCTCAGGGCCGGCCAGTAAACCAGCAGGACCAAGAAGGCGAGCAATCCCCCCCACAACCACGGCTGCCAATCGAACGGTTCGCTGGCAACCTCGGGGACGTTGTCGAGGACTTCGGTCTCGGGCTCAGACTCGGGCGTGGTCGGCGAACTCATCGGGGCGGCGTCCTCGGATGTCGGGCGGCGAGAGGAGTTGGGAATCCCCCAGTATTGTTTGTCGCTCCCAGCCTTGCAACGATATCCAAGGGGGGCATAACGGTCTGTTCCGATGCAGGTTGAACCGTACGGCTTGCACCGCATTTGCCGGTGCGACGGGTGGTTGTGTAACCGCCGTCTTGGGCCAAAATAGCTCCCTGCCTCGCGCCCGTTCGAGCCAGACGCTTTCGGGGTGGTGTGCGAACCTTCAGTCCTTTGGTGTTACCGACGATGCTGCGACTTCTGCCCGCTCTGCTGCTGTTGCTCTTGCCCGGATTCTGCCGAGCCGCCGAGACGGCGGCCCAAACTGCGGATGTGAAAAACACGCAGGCCGAGACGATTCGGCTGCTGACGCCCGACGAGGCGCTGCGCAGCATCACGCTGCCCGAGGGTTTTCACGCCACATTGTTTGCGTCGGAGCCGGTCGTTTCGCAACCAATCGGCATCGCGACCGATCCGCGTGGACGACTATGGGTTGCGGAGAACAATTCGTATGCCGAATCGGCCATCGGGTTCGACGACTCGCAACGTGATCGGATCGTGATTCTCGAAGATGCCGATCACGACGGCCGCGCCGAACGGCACAAGGTCTTCTGGGACCAGGGGCGCCGGCTGACGAGTGTCGAGCTGGGGCAGGGGGGCGTGTGGGCGTTGTCGCCGCCGCAGTTGCTTTTCATTCCTGATCACAACGGCGACGACGTGCCGGACGGTCCGCCCGAGGTGGTGCTGGACGGGTTCAACGACAAGGAAGTGCGGCACAACATCGCCAACGGCTTGCGCTGGGGACCGGACGGTTGGTTGTACGGTCGGCAAGGAATTCTCGTGACTTCGATGGTCGGGCGGCCTGGCACACCACCGGCCGAGCGGACGCCGACCAGTTGCTCGATCTGGCGTTACCATCCGACGCGCAAGGTTTACGAAGTGTATTGCCGGGGCACGACGAATTCTTGGGGCATGGATTGGGACGAGTTCGGCGAGCCGTTTTTCATCAACACCGTGATCGGCCACTTATGGCATGCTCTGCCCGGCGCGCATTACCGCCGCATGTATGGCGAGGACGACAATCCGCACATCTATCAACTGATCGAGCAGACGGCCGATCACTTTCATTGGGATACGGCCGAATCGTGGCACGACATCCGGCAAATCGGTGTCTCGCCCACCACGGATCAGGCAGGCGGCGGTCACGCGCATAGTGGGCTGATGATCTATCAGGGCTTGAACTGGCCCGAGCGTTATCGCGGCACGCTGTTCACGATCAACTTTCACGGTCGGCGGTTGAACAACGACATGCTCGAGCGACAGGGGGCGGGTTACGTCGCGCATCATGCGGCGGACTTCATGAAGACCTCGGACCCGTGGTTTCGTGGTCTCGATCTGATCACCGGTGCCGATGGTGGCGTGTACATCGCCGACTGGAGTGATATCGGCGAATGCCATGACAACGACGGAATTCATCGTTCGTCGGGGCGTATCTACAAGATCGTGTACGGCCAGCCGGAACGACCGGCCATTGCGGACGTGTCGAAGCTTTCCGACGAGAAACTGATCGACTTGCAATTTCAGGGCAATGAGTGGCTAGTGCGGCAGGCGCGGCGCGTGCTGGCGGATCGGATTCGCAAAGACGCCAACGTCGAAAAGCGACTGGCCGAATCGCTGCAAGCACGGTTCGCTGCCGCCGCTGAACCGCGCGACCGGGTGCGCGCCTTGTGGTGCCTCGAGTCGATGCGTCGGATCGACGACGGGTGGCTGCGTACATTGCTGTCGGATCCGGACGAGCATGTGCGGGCCACGGTGGTCCGGATCATGACCGACCGCGGAGTAAACGCAGCAACGGCCAACGACCTGGCCAGGCGAGTTAGCGCTGAACCCTCGGGCCTGGTCGTGGTTTACATGGCCTCGGCCCTGCAGCGGTTCGGCAATGACGATCGTTGGAATTTGGCGCGAGCACTGGTGACGCGCGGCGATTTGGCGACCGATCCCGTTTTTCCGCTAATGCTGTGGTATGGCATCGAGCCGGTTGTGCCCGAGAAACCCGGCGAGGCGGTCGCGCTTGCCGCCGTGTGCAAGATACCGCTGGTGACGCAATTCATCGCGCGGCGTTTGACGGAAAACCTGAAGGCGGTCCCGGCGCCGGTCGACGCACTGGTGGCCTTGGCGAGCGATCCGCAATCGCCCGATCGAACGAAAGCGATTCTGACGGGTATGTCCGAGGCGCTGCGGGGATGGCGGCAGGCGCCGATTCCTAAGAAATGGGACGCGTTGCAACAAATCGCGACTGCGAAGAGTGACAAGGACATCGAGCGCCTGGTGCGCGACCTGTCGGTCGTGTTCGGTGATGGTCGGGCACTCGATAGTTTGCTGGTGATCGCGGCAAACCATGACGCTGACCCGGCCGCGCGACGCGATGCGCTACGCGTGCTCGTCGAAGCCCGGGCCACGGCTCTGGTGCCGCTGCTGTTGAAGATGGCTGACGAACGCAATTTAGGGGCGGATGCGGTCCGTGCGATGGCCGCGTTCGACGATGCCTCGATACCTGGGTTCTTGTTGACCAGCTATGGGAACCTGAAAGAGCCGGCCCGCGAAGCCACGATCATCACGCTCGCGTCCCGGCCCGCCTGGGCGCGGCAACTGCTAACGGCAGTAGCGGCAGGCGTGATCGATCGTGGGCAGGTGCCGGCGTTTCAGGTGCGGCAGATGGCGGCATTTCCGGATGAAACGGTTCGTGGCCAGGTGAACGGACTATGGCCCGAACTCCGTTCCGTGCCCGAGGTGAAAAAGCAGCGCATCGCGCAACTGAAAGCTTCGCTGCCCGTGGCGGACCTGGCCACGGCCAATCTTTCGCAGGGTCGGGCCCGATTCGTCAAAGCGTGCGCGACGTGCCACATGTTGTTTGGCCAGGGGGCGAAGATTGGCCCCGATCTGACCGGCGCGCAGCGCGTGAACATTGATTATCTGCTCGAAAACATCGTCGATCCCGCGGCCACGGTGACGCCGGTTTACCGGCTATCGAACGTGGCACTGGCCGATGGTCGGTTGTTGAGCGGCATCGTGTCGGACCAGGCCGGCGAGACGATCGCGATTCAAACCCCCACAGAGCGAATTGTGGTGAGCCGGAAGGATGTGGATGAAGTCCACCCCTCGACGCAGTCGCTGATGCCTGAGGGCGTGCTCGACACGCTCACGCCGGAGCAGCAGCGCGACCTGATCGCTTATCTGATGTCGCCCCAGCAGGTGCCACTACCGGCGACGGCCGGCGAGTGAATCGACTCCGACCAGACGCGACGCCTACAGGTTATTTCGCAGCGTGCGTTCCAGGTGCTGGATGCTGGCGCGGACGCCTTCCAGACCAGGGTTCAGACGCAGGGCGCGGCGGAAGCATTCCAGGGCCGAGGCGGCATTGCCCAGTTGCAAATAGCACTGGCCCATGCCGGCGGCCGCGGCGAAATGGTACGGGTTGATCTCGAGCGCCTCGCGGCAATCGCCGATCGATTCGACGAAGTGCCGCAGCCCGAAATTGGCCACGGCCCGCTGGTTCCAGACCTCGGCGAAGAGTCGGGCCTCGAGCAATAGCTCGGTAGCGCGCGAGGCGGCGATCTCGTACTGCTTTTTGGTATTCAGGCGGATAATCGAGCGTAGACGCTGCTGATGCGTTTCGCTGCCGGCGCGGCACCAGACCGAGCGAATAGCGTCCTCGGCCAGAGTTCGCACGCCGCGGTCGGTGTCGGTCAACGCCCGACCGAGCACGGCGTTCGATTCATAACCACCCAGCGAACCCAGACCCAGTGCGGCGGCACGGCGCAGCATGCGCGGGCCGGCGGCCAGCAATCGTTCGAGGGTCCCGGGGGTGTAACGTCGCGAGATGCGACGGGCAAAAACGGCGCTATCCTTCGTATCGAGGTAGTCCGTGTAGTAAGTCAATAATACGGCTGCACGCTGTGATCCCATGCTGCAAACTCCGCGGTGCGAATCAGAAGAGAACTACCGGCGACGCAGCGGCACGACCGTGCCCCAGGCATTGTTTCTCAAGCAATCAAACACGCGAATCACGCTTGTCGGTTTGCCGCGACGAGTCGCCCCCCGAAAAGCAATCGCAAAGCAAACGGACAACTCGCGAGTCTGACTAACCCCAAGTTCCTTTGAGTGTAGCCACAGACTACAGAGAGCTAAAGTGGATTTATCGCGATCGCGACAAATTCTCTTCTTTCGCTGCATTGTCGGTATGGGCAAAATATGACCAGGAGGTTTTTTCTTGTAGCGCGAGCCGGCGGGGGGGGCCAATAACCGCCCGGAAAATCCGCAGATGACCGCGAGTCAAGAAAAAAATCGTTGCGTATTTTGTCGAGAGGCATTCGCGGGTTCGTATGTCGGTCGAGGAAGGTTAGTTTCGAATGAGTAACACCGCGTTATGCCAAGGCAGGAGTTGCGAACGTGTCATGTCGACCACGCGCGCAGCGTCAATTTCGTTTTGGCTGATGCTGGCAGTGGTCTTGCTGATGTCGTGGCTGACGGTCGTGCGTTCGACGGTCGCGGCACAGCTCGACAGCAACATAAAAGCACTAGCCCGAAACCGTGCCGGCGACCGACAGGCCCGCGCAACCGCTCATCGAGGCCGGGTGGGCCGGCTGCCGCAAGAGGCGGCGCCGCCCAAAAATTTTTTGACAGCCGATCAGCTCGCCCGGCTGGGGCCGATTTCGTATACCGCGATCAACTCGCCGCTGCGGCAGGCGCTGCGCAGTCTCTCGCAAGCCCTGCGGGTGGCGATCGTCGTCGATCGGCGCATCGACCCTGACCAGTCGGTCGATATCGAGCTGGTTGACGTGCCGCTGGACGAGGCGCTGGCGGTCATCGCGAAACGGGCCGGCGGCGGGGCCAGTATCCTGGGGCCCGTGGTCTATATCGGTCCGCAGGAAACGGCCGGGCAGCTGCGCACCTTGTCGGCCTTGGCGACGCAAGAAGTGCAAAAATTGCCGGCCCGGCAGAAGAGCGCTGCGCTACTAAGCCGGCCGCTCGACTGGCAGGCGCTAACCACACCGCAACAGGTTTTCGAACGCCTGGCGAAAGAGGCGTCGATCCCGATCCGTGGGCAGGAACGGCTGCCGCACGATCTGTTGGCAGCGACCGACTTGCCGGCGCTGTCGTGGATCGACCGCGTAACGCTCACGGCGGCGCAATTCGGCCTGCGGCCCAAGCCGGACGCGGCTGGCGGGTCGCTGGAACTGATGCCGATCGACGAGGACGTGCGACTGGAACGCAGTTATCCGGCTGGGCGCGATGGGGCGAAGACCGTGGCTGACTGGCAGAAGCGAGCTTCGGAAGCCACCGTGAAGTTATCGGGTGGGCGGATCATCGTTCGAGCGACGGTCGAGGATCACGAAC
Source organism: Pirellulales bacterium (assembly GCA_036499395.1). Taxonomy (NCBI): domain Bacteria; kingdom Pseudomonadati; phylum Planctomycetota; class Planctomycetia; order Pirellulales; species Pirellulales bacterium. Next base: position 138,877 of record DASYDW010000121.1, on the reverse strand, counting down.
GGCTGTCGCCTACGCGCACGGAGCGGACCCCCAACACTACGCCCGGCCAGCAGGTTTACACGCTATCGCTGGAGGGGATGAAGCTGGAAACGTTCCTGGCGCAACTCGAACAGAAGCTGTCGCTGTCGTTCGAGCTGGCAGGCGAAGGGATCAAGCTCGACGCGCCGGTAAACGTGGACGTCAAGAACGCGTCGCTGGACGAACTGTTGCGCGCGGCGTTCGAGCCATTGGGACTGGAATTCCGACGGAGGGACAAGGCGGTAACCGTGCGCGCGAAGGAGAAATCGTGAGGATTGCTGGCGCGTTGACAATCTTGCGTTTGCCCTCTCCCCCGCGGGGGAGAGGGGTTTGCTTGGCAGACGCAGCTGTAGCACGCACACAACTACTTGGCGCACGCAGCTGCGTTGCGGGTGTCACTGCAGCGCGCAGAAAGGTGCTTCGCGCGTGTCGCTGCAACGCGCGCAAAGGTACATTGCACGTGTCGCTGCAGCGCGCATAGGAACACTTGATGAGAGAGGTAAGACCGAGTTCGGCGCGCCCCGCGACGCTCGCTTTAGGCGAGCAGCCGGGTGAGGGCGTCCTTGAATTCTTGCTCGATCTTTCCCTTGAACATCATGGCGGCGAACGGCAGGTCGCCGTCGAGCTTGACTTCCGACGGTTCCACGGCGATGGCGCCCTTGATCGGGAAGCCGAACGTGGTGAAGCCGAAGTTCAAGACGTTGTCGGCCCAGGTCTCTTCCAGGTTGCTGACCTGGCCCTGGTACTTTTCCTTAATCTTGGGGATGAAGCCCTTCAGCTTCTCGATGGCCTGCTCGAGACCAAGACCGTGGGGGACGGTGACGCTCATCTTCGGCATGGTGGACCTTCCTTTTTGCATGCGCCGCGAAACGGGCGCGATGTCGTGAAACGGGACGAACGAACGCAACGGCCGCCACGCCGTCGAACTCGTTAATGGACTAGGAAAGAATCTTGGCCTTCAACTCTTCGAGCAGGCGGACCGCGCGGCCGATTTCGGCTTTTTGCCGCTCGGGTTCCTGCGGGATCTCGCGCTCGATGGTCAGCGGACCTTGATAGCCAATCTTATAAAGGGTGCGCAGGTAATTTTCCATGCCCACGTCCCCCTCTCCCAGCGGAACCTCGGCGCCCCACTCCTGGCCCGGCCGGGCGGCCCAGGTGCCGTCCTTGCAATGAATGCTGCGGACGAACTTGCCGAGTTGCTCGAGGGCCGCGATCGGCTCGCCCGACCCATACAGGATCATGTTGGCGGGATCGAAGTTGATGAACAGGTTCGATCGGTCGACATCTGCGATGAATTTTAGCAGCGTGTCGGCCGGCTCTTGTCCCGTTTCCAGGTGCAACGCCTGGCCGTTAGCCCGAGCGTGATCGCACACCTGGCGAGTGACTTCGAGGACTTCCCGATAGAGCGGGTCGCTGGCGTCGTGCGGCACAAAGCCCAGGTGCAGGGCGATCACGTCGCAGCCCAACAGCTTGGCGAAGTCCGAGATTTCGAGCATCTCGCGGGTCCGCGCGGTGCGGGTTTCGCGCGGCACCAGGCCAACGGTGCGAACCACGGTGGGAATGTCGGCGTAGCTTTCGCCGTCGAAGCCGCCGAACACGGCGGTCAGGCGGATGTTGGCCGCGGCCAGCCGGTCGAGAAATTCGCGAGCCCGCTCGGGCGTGCGCGTGGCGGCGGCCGGCGCGTGTAGTTGAATTGTGGGAACGCCCAGGTCGCGCGCCACCTCGAGCTTGACCCCCAGCCCCGCATCAATACTGGCAAACACGCCAATCGGCCAACGATCCACGGATGATCCCTTTCAGGAAAAAAATGACGGGAGCCATGCCACCAGTCCGAGCGTGGGCATTGTAGCAAGTTCCGACACAGGGAAGGGGAGGGCCATGGGTGAGGCATTTAGTCGACCGTCGTTCGAATGATCGCTATAAATGTTCTCAACCCGGGGCGTCGAAGACACTTTTCATCGTTGTTGCTAGGGCAAGTCACGGCTAATGAGTCTACCGGTACGCATCCACCGCTTGCTAATCGTGTTTGTTGCGTGTGTGTTGATTTTTGGATCGCAAGCAGGTGCCGAGCAAACGATTGTCGATGATGTACAGGGCTTCACCTTAACATTGCCCGATGACTTCGTCGCCAAAATGGTTGACGCTGTCCCTGGGATCGTGCATGGTTTTGTCCTTGGCGATCATGCCGACGATCAATTGGACGTGGTTCTGCTCATCGAGAAAATGAACGGGACGATCGGTCGCGAGCATCTCAAGCAAGCGGATATGCCGCCCGACTTCAAAGGGCGATTGTTCACAATGCCGTGGCAAGGATTCGAGGTCGACGGCTTCGAAGTCCCCGGGCTCGTCGGTCAAACGCAGACCGTTACATACAACGTGCAAATTCCGCTGAAGCGGGCTGCTATTCAAATAAAGCCTTTCGGCGCGGCCGATCGGGAAGCAGAACTGAAATCATTGCTCACTACCATACTCGCGGGACTGAAGGGGGAGTCGAATTGGTTCACCTCGGTCGCGCCTGCGTTGCCGGTAACCTCCTCGCCGAGTTATGGCTATGTCCTCTTGGCGTTCGCACTGCTGCTGGTGCTTGCTGGCATGGTGCTGCTTTGGCTTTTATCTCGCAACGCCCCCAAGGGCACTGTTCTGTTGATTGCCATCGCAGTCTACTGCGGCGGGTTGGCGCTCGCTGGTATCAGCGTTCGTGAAATTGTCATGCTGAGCGGGGCGCTGAAGATGCTCGGATTTGCGGGGGGCATTTTGGGAATTGTTGACATACTGCGGAGGCGCGCAAAGTCGCGCTGAATTCCACACGCGGGTTGTCGCGAATGGCAGCCTGGCGCGACGGCGACCGGCGTTGCTTTACGGCGTCTCTTTAGATGCCATCAGAACGGCGATCAGGGCGCCGGCTAGGGTGCCGAGGCCAGCGATGGCGGGCATGGTGAAGCCGTGCGTAGCGATCCAGGCTGTGACGCATCCCATGAACAGGACGATCGTCACGGTGAGGAATTTCAGTCCCTGGCGGCGAATCGATGATGTGTGAGCCATGACTCAAACATAGGTCGCGGATCGCCGGGTGAATTATCCCGGTATTTTTGGGGTTATTACGAATTCCCATGTGCGATATGCGGATTGCGCGCAGCCCTGGGATTTGCCGGATACGCACGCGTTTTTTTTGCCGGAAAGGGCGGGGGCTTTTGCGCGCGTCGCTTCGAATGTTGCTCGCCCTCTCCCGGATGGAGGGGGGTGTTTGCACTAGCTTGCTGATATCGGCGAGGGGCAGACGACTTGTTCGCGCGAGTTTAGACCTGCACGTTGGGCTTGATGCCTTCGGGGGTTTCATCGCTGTCGATGTCGAACCACTCGGGCTTGAACTCGATGCGGCGGTTTTCGCGCATCGCGATGTTCGTCGTCAGGGCGATGATCGCGTCGGCCATGGCGACCTTAGGATGGCACTTCGGCTTGTTGTTCTCGAAGTCGAAGTTGCGGATGCACCAGGCGAAGTGTTCCATCTCTTCGGTGTAGCCGCGGCTGGGAGGGCCGGAATCGAGGGCCTTCTTCGCGGCGGCCGCGGCCGGCGAACCGCTGGCCGTGGTATCGAGCGTCGGGGCGCCGTCTTTTCCTTTCGAGACCACGATATTGGTCGTCGTAGCGGCATCCTTGAAGAGCATCACTTCCTGTTCGCGGTCCAGGATCAGGGTGCCCTTGGTGCCCATCACGGTTTCGCCGTAGCCGCCGAAACCGTTGCCGTTGATGGACGAGTAGGTGACGACGATTTTCTTGTTCGGGTCTTCGTCGTACTTCGGCCCCGGATACTCGTACGTGCAATAGACATGGTCGTCGCAATCGCGATCCATCGGGAAGATGTAGCGCCCGCCCACGGCCGTGACCGACAGTGGCAGGGCTTTATGCCCATCGTTCCTCATCGCGGTGCAGAAAATGCCTGATGCGTCGAGCTGGTGGCTGCCGAGCTCGGCCATTAGTCCGCCGCCGGTGCGATTCCACAGACGCCAGTGGATCAGCTCCTCGAGCGGCGAGCATTCGTACGCGGCGCTGCCGCCGCCGGTGAGGGTCTTCTGCTGATAGCCGTACTTCGTGGCGTCGACGTCCTTGTCCAATAGTTGTAGTGCGAGCAGCTCGCGGCGCTTTTCCAGGGCATCGATGCGCGAGCCGCGGGCTGATTCCAGCTCTTTGGTGACCTTCATCAGGTCAGTGAATTTCTTGACCTCGGCCGAGGCGTCGCCCCCGAGGGATTCGATCTCTTTTACAACCTTGGCCAGATCCGCTTCCATCTTGCTGTCAGGCAACGGCGGAGCCCAACTGTCTTTGCCGGGCATGTTGCCACGGTGCCACTGGGCGCGGATGAAATGAATGTCGCCGATCAGGCCGCGCTTGATCGTGTCGACAGCGTTATCGTACAGAATGCTGTAGTGACGCTGATGGCCGGTGGCCAAGTGCAGACGCTTTTGATTGGCGACGCGCCCCATCTCTTTGCATTGATGGACGCTGTGGGCCATCAATTTTTCGGTCAGCACGTGCTTGCCGTGGTTCATGGCCTCGATGGCCACGACGTCGTGCAAGAACAAGGGGAGGGCGATGATCACGGCCTCGATCTGGTCGTCCTTGAGCAGGTCTTGATAGTCGGTGTAGACCTTGACCTTGCTCTTCGCCTCGTCCTCGCTCTTCCAACCGTACTTGGCCATCAGGCCTGGCCGCACGACGCGAATCGATTCGCTGGACTGATCGCCGTGGAACGCGCGATGCACGTTGTAGGGGCGAATGTCCGAGATGGCGACGATGTTTACATAGTCGGGCGTATGGGCGCCGATCAATACGCTTCCTTCGTCGCCGGTGCCGATCATGCCGACGCGGACTGGATCCCCCTTCAGCTTTTCATAGCCGAAATAGAATCCGCCCAGCCCGATGCCGGTTGCGGCGGCCGCGGCGATGCTGCGTTCGAGAAATTCGCGGCGCGTCAGTTCGCTGCCGATGGCGGCGTTGAAATTGTCTTTGCCAATGGCGCGTTCTTCGGGACTGAGGTTCATACGGCTCCCTTTTTCCCCAACAGCGGACGCACAATTAAATTGTGTACGAAAAAGTCGAGACCGGCCCAGCGCCCCGTCGGCAAAAAGCCGAGCGCTATGAGGGCCGTCATTTCTACGAATTCCTTATTCACGATCAGCGAACGGCCGGCCGACGGATGCGGGGCCGGGTACATGCCGGGCCAGTCAGGCTGGGCCGCCACGATCTGGGCCAGGAACAGCGCCCCGGCCAGGGCCGAGAACCGCGTGAACAGCCCCGCGATCAGGCAGGCGCCGACGGCTATGTTGCTGTACGTCACCAGGCGGTCAACTAGTTCAAGCTCGACAGCGTCGGCCGGTACGGGCCGGGCCGGCCGGCCTTCGACGACCGAAGCCAGGTCAGCCTTGAATTGGTCCCAAATCCGGTCGACGTCCTTCGACCATGAAGCGGCCTGGCCACGCAGCTTGGTTTGCTCGTCCCAGTTACGTTTCTGCTGGAAGGGGATGTCGCGTGTGGCGGTCTCTTTCTGGTCGGCCAGGCGGTCCAGCTTGTGCAGATGCTCGTCGAATTGTTCTTTCAGCTCACGCTTCTTTTTGACTTCGTCGGTCAAATAATCGAGCAGCTCGACCTCATGAGCGGCCAGAATTTCACGCGCCGCGGCCGTCTCGGCCTCGTTCAATTGATTGCGCGCGACGAAAGCGTCGGCGTACTTTTTCATCGCCTCTTGCTGGGCCTCGAAGTCGAGGTGCTTTCGGCCGTCGACGTCGGGCAGCATGGCGTAAAAGTGCTCGGCCAGCGGACCTTTCGCCTGGCTGAGAAAGCCCGAGGCCGAAAAGCTGGGCGTCTGCACTTTCCAGATGCCGGAATAGAGGAAGTGCCAACCGATGACGATGCGCAACAGCACAAGACCGGTCACGCCCAAGAAACCAATCTGAAAACCGCGGCGTTGCAGAGGAATCCTCCCGCTCTCGTCGGGGCGAGAACCGTTCGATGCATGAGGTGCCGGGGACAAGGTGGGACGCCTGCGCTGGCGTGGTAGCCCCGGCTCGCTCGTAGCCTAGCAGTTTAACCCGAGTTTACAGCGGGAACAACACCCAGGCGAAGAGCTGCTGACCGTGGTGGCTGGCCGCGTTTTATGGGTTGAGAAGATGGGCGTGCGGCGGCGGGCATGCTTGTTGGATCCCGGACGCAGGCCGCGACGACCCTTACGCCTACTTACTCGGCGCTGGCCGTGGCCGTTTCGCGAGGGGCCGGCAGTTCGTCGTCCACGTCGATCGTGGTTGTTTTTTCGATCACGCGCATCGTGCGCCAGCGGCCTTGCTGGAAGCGGATCAGGTAGATCACTCCTAGCGTGCAGAGCCAGGCCGTGATCGCGGTCCATGACCAATACAGCCCCAGGCCGAAGTATTGCACCCCGATCACGGTGGCCAGTACCGGCAGCGGCGACATGCACAACGTCGTAATCAGGACGAAGCGCGTATCGCCGGCCCCTTTGATGGCGCTGCTGAAGATGATGACCATCGCGTCGAACATGCAATAGAACGCCACGAAGCGCAACAAAACGATCGTGAGCGCGCGCAGGCTTTCGAACTCCGCCGGATCGATCTTCGAACCGTGGGCCATCAGCAGCAGATCGGGCGTGAAGATATAGATGGCCGAGATCGCCGCCATGTAGCACGACGCCAGCGCGAATGCCGTCCAGGCGCCGCGCGCGGCCAGGCGAGGCCGGCCTTGGCCGATGCGTTGACCGACAAGTGTCGTCGTGGCGATGCCGATGCCATAGACCGGCATGAACGCCAGGCTATTGACGTTAAAGGCCAGGCTCGTGGCGGCCAGTTCCAGGGCGCCCAGCCGGCCCACGACCAGCAGGAACAGGGTGAAGGCTCCGACCTCGCAGACAAGCTGCACACCACTGGGCGAACCGAATCGCAACAAGCGCAGAAACAACGCTTTATCAAACCGGCAGCCGGTCAGCGTGCCGAACTCGTCGCGATACCGATGTCGCAGGAAAAGCGCGAAGTACACAAGTGCCTTCCACCACAGGGCCGCCACCGTGGCGAGCGCCGCGCCGGTGACGCCGAGAGCCGGCAGGCCGAGATTTCCAAAGATCAGGGCATAATCGAGCACCACGTTTAATATCGCGGCCGACGTATCGACGACCATTACCGTGCGAACGCCGCCGCGGCCGGTGAAGAAGGTCGACAGAGCCTCGGCGATAACCATCGCGCCCGATCCCCAACAGATCGTGCGATAAAACTCGACTTCATAATCCGCGACCTGCGCGGGATGCCCTACGCCGTGGAACATGGCCGAGGCCAGTGGAATCGTGGCTGCGGCAACGGGAACGGTAATGAGTCCGATCCACACGCCTTGCCAGACGATCAGGCCGATGCGATTGTTTCGGCCCGCGCCGTAGTATTGCGAGACGAAGGCATTGACGTACGATGCTACACCCAGCGGAAAACACATCACGGCGAATTGCAGCGCACCGGCCGGCAGCGCGGCAGCGACCGCATCCGCGGAGTACCAGAGCAGGAATACGCGATCGGTGAAGTGCATCACCGTCCATGACAACGTCGAGACCATCAGCGGCAGTGCCAGCATCAGCACTTCGCGCATGCCGCTCGGTCCTCGCCAGAATCGTGACATCCTGTCGAACATCGCTCCACCGCCCTTGAATCCGTCTCGCCTGTTCCTTACCCCGATCACTCTAGGGACACGCCGGCCGAGCTTGGGGTTCGGGGGTACCGCGGCCTTGTCATGGCCGGACTTGTCGATCGCCGCGGATTGCCGACAATCACGCGTAAGTGCTAACCATGACGTGCAAGTGACGTCAACTCGACAATTTCCCTGAACCTTTCGAAGAGCCTTTCCCCGTGCGCATTGTACTCTGCTATCCTGTCGAGCCACGCCATGTCGCGCAGATTGCCGCCGCGGCACCTGAGGCCGAGGTCGTCGATGCCGGTCAAGAAGGAGTCGCGCGCGAGCTGCTGACGGCAGATATTTTTTGCGGTCATGCCAAGGTGCCTGGGCCGTGGGAGGAGGTGGTCGCGCGCGGGCGATTGCAATGGATTCAATCTTCGGCGGCCGGTTTGGACCATTGCCTGGTGCCGTCGGTCGTGGGCTCGGAGATCGTCGTCACCAGTGCCTCGGGCGTGTTGGCTGATCAGGTGGCCGAGCATGCGATTGCGTTAACGACGGGGCTGACCCGCAGTCTGCCCGTGTTTTTTCGCGCCCAGGCAAAGCGTGAGTTCATTCGTCGGCCGACGCGTGATCTGACTAATGCCACGGTTGGCATTATCGGCTTCGGTGGCAATGGGCGGCGGTTGGCCGAAGTGTTGCGTGTCTTCAAAACGCGCATCCTAGCTACCGACATGTATCCGATCGACAAGCCTGACTATGTCGAAGCGCTATGGCCGGCCGATCGGTTGGATGATGTGCTGCGCGCCGTGGATTTCTTGTTCCTCGCGGCGCCGCTGACGGAACTGACACGCAACATGATCGATCGGCGCGCCTTCGAGATGATGCGGCCCGGTTCGATTTTGATCAACGTCGCTCGCGGCCCATTGGTAGTAGAAAGGGACCTGGTCGCGGCGCTGGAATCGGGACATCTGGCCGGCGCGGGTCTCGACGTTACCGCCGAAGAACCTTTGCCTGTCGATAGCCCACTATGGTCGCAACCGAATGTCATCATCACACCGCATGTGGGTGGTCAGTGTGCGCGGCGCATTGACGATATGACGAATTTCTTCTGTGGGAATCTCGCACGCTGGCACGCTGGTCAGCCGCTGGCCAATTTGGTCGATAAACGTTTGGGATATCCAATGCCGGTGGCCAGTAGGTAGTAGGCAGTAGGAAGATCGGAGAATGCCAGCGCTTTTGATTGCGGCTTTTTTCGGATTCATCGCTCTGCATTTTTTTCTGTGGTAGCAGTGCAGCTAACTCGAGATCTCGGGCGCATGCGCGCTCATTGACTCATGTGATGGTCAATATTGCGTCAATTTGTCTGGACCCATCGGGGGCGATAGTCATAAGATGGGCCTAACACGAATTGCCTGCCCAGGCGGCGCACCCCGCATCGAGATTTGAGCCCACCATGTCAAGCACCACGTATTTGCAACCGCTGGCCACGCTGACGATCGATGGCCAACAAACAAAACGCTGCCCCGACGTGTTGCTGGAGAAGTACCGGCAACTGGTCGAAGAGCAGCGCATGAGCTGGACCGAGCATTTGCACTTGTTGCGATTGCTGGGAGCCGGCGGGCAAGGAGTGGTTTATCTCTCCGAGCGGCGCGGCACCGATAATTTCACGCTGCCGGTGGCGCTGAAGATTTTTTCGCCGCTGCACTATCCCGACGATCGCAGTTACGACGAAGCGATGGGGCGGATCGCCGAGGTCTCGGCGCGCGTCGCGCAGATTCAGCAGGATAATCTGCTGGACGTACACAACTTCGTCGAGCGCAATCGCATCCGCTTGATGGAAATGGAATGGGTCGACGGTTACGACCTGGATCGGCTGCTGTCGCACGAGATGTTGCAACGGACGCGCGATCGGGTCAGCAATCGTCGCTGGGATTATTTGAACAACGTCATCGTCACGACCGGTCCGCTGCAGCCGCGGTTGAAGCCCGGCATCGCGATCGCGGTGTTACGCGAGTGCCTGGCGGCCCTGGCCGCGCTGCATCGCGAGGGGATTGTCCACGGCGATATCAAGCCGTCGAACATCATGCTCAAGCGGACCGGCAACGCCAAGATCATCGACATCGGCTCCGCGTTCGACATGGAGAAGCCTCCTACGCGGCGCAGTTGCACGCCGACTTACGCCGCGCCTGAGGTGCTGGAAGGGGGCGAATCGTCGCCGCGTTCCGACTTGTGCAGCCTGGGATACGTGCTGATCGAAATGCTCTCGGGCACTCCGCCATTTGTCGGGCAAACGACCTACGCAGAATTGCTGGAAGCCAAACGGATCCTTGTGCAACGTCTGCACGAACGCTTGCCGCGCGAAGTGGTTTGCAACGAGTTGTTGATGACTTTGATTCGCAGCCTCGTGGCTCCGGACCCGACGTTGCGATTCCCCAGCGCCGAGGCAGCCGACCTGGTGAAGGAAGGGGCGGCGAACTTCCACCGCCAACTGATCAAGGGGGACCTGGCCAGCGAATACGAGAACGAGCTTCGCCTGTGGCTGGGGGAACTGGACTGAAGCGCGCACGCTTTTGCGGTCAGCGAGCGCGCTCAGAGCGGCTCTTTGCGCGGCGGCGAACCTCTGCCGGCAAGCTCTTGTCCCAAGGCGTAGTGCTTACGACATCCACCGAGCGAAGTGATATCCAACAAGATGTCGGGCAATTCGGCAACAGGCGATTTTCGCGACACCGATTTTCTGCCGGCGGCAGGGCTGCACTTTCTCACGCCCGCCTACGAACTCTTGGCGTGGCCCATGTTGGCCGGCGTGTGGCGCGGCGTGGTCGATGACGTATGCCAGCGCGCGGGGCAAGCGGCCTCGATCGTCGATCTAGGGTGTGGACCGGGGACCGTGTTGCGCCGCCTGGCCCGACGTAGGCCTGACCTATCCCTGACGGGCGTGGACATTGACGAGCGGGTGCTTCGTATTACTCGTCGGCGCGTGCCGCGCGCAAAGCTGCTGCAAGGCTCGGCCGATAACTTGCCGGTTACCGACGCGTCGGCGGACATCGTCGTGAGCTCGATGGTGTTTCATCATCTCCCTCGAGAGATCAAGTTGCGCGCCTTGGCCGAGGTAAATCGCATCCTGAAGCCAGGGAGCGTCTTTCTGCTTTGCGATTTTGCCCGCCCTACGACCCGCTTGGGGGCGTGGTTCGTTCGCTCGTTTGCTATGTTGGAAAGCGGCGTTGGCCGGCAAGCGGCGGGCGAGCTGCAGGAACTGGCCGCAAGCTCAGCTATGGCACTTACTCCGCTGTGGACGCGGCTAGGATGCATTACCCAGCACGAGGTCCGCGCAGCATCCTGACAGGCCTGAGGATCAGTCGCGTCAAGCGTGAGGATCGTTAGATGTTCGCGCTTCGCGACGCCAGCGCCGGAGACTTGCCCGCGATCAGCGAGATCTATAACTATTACGTGCTGCATTCAACATGCACGTATCAGCTCGAGCCCGAGACCTTGGCGGACCGGCAAGCGTGGTTCGGTCTGCATTCTGCGGAGAGGTATCCGGTTGTTGTCGTTGAGATCGACGGCGCGTTGGTCGGTTGGGGATCGTTATCGAAGTTTCACGCCCGGGCTGGTTACGATGGAACGGTGGAAGCCTCGGTCTATATCGCGCAAGGTTTTCATCGCCGCGGCCTGGGACGCCGAATGCTCGAACATTTGATCGAGCGGGCACGGCAGATCGGATATCACGTGTTGATTGGCGGCGCAAGCGCCGACCAAACGGCCAGCATTGCCCTGCAAGAAAGCCTGGGCTTTACACGCGTTGGCCAGTTACGCGAGGTGGGGCGAAAGTTCGATCGCTGGCTGGACGTGGTCTATTTGCAGGTGATGTTGTAAGGACCAGCTCTGGCCGAGATGCTCGTCGCTTATCGTCGCGCCTCGCGCACCAGATGTCCCAGCTCGGGCAGGATTAGCTTGTCCATGGCCAGGCGGACGCCGGCCGGTGAACCCGGCATGGTGAGCACGACGACGCGGCCGATCACCCCGCCCACGGCGCGGCTGAGCATGCCGGCGGCGCCGATTTCCTGATAGCTCAACATGCGAAACAGCTCGCCGTATCCGGGAAGCGGTTTGGTGAGCAGGCGCGAGATGGTTTCGTAGGTCTGGTCTCGGCTGCTGATGCCGGTGCCGCCGGTGAGTAGGATCGCGTCGATATCGTCGTGCGAACAAAGCTCGTCGACCAGACCGGCCATGCGTTCGGGGGCGTCGGGAATGATGTCCCGGGCCTGGACCTGGTGGCCGGCCGCCTGCAGCCTGTCGACGACCAGTTGCCCGCCCGTGTCGGTCTCCTGCGTGCGGGTGTCGCTGACCGTGATGACGGCGCACCGCAAGGCGCTCGGCGATTGGGCCCGATGCTGGGCGACGCTGTCGCTCATACTGACCACCTGTCCTGGGCGAAATAGCCGGAAAAACCGGTCCGCGACCGGTATTCCGTTGTGGGGCTCGGCCGGCCATCCGTATACTTGAGGAAAGCCAGGGCGCGCACGGATTTTAACGTGCCGGTGTCCCTCTCGGAACTCGCGTGGCTAGAGGCAGCCATGAAGCAACAAATTGCTACCGCGGTGGTTTTGATTCTTTTGCCATCGACCCTGAGGACGGTGCGCGCCGATACGTTCGTGTTGGAGAACGGCGGGCAGGTCGAGGGGACTTTGCAGAATACCACCGAGAACCCCCGGACAAGTTACGTCATCAAGACGAGCACGGGGGGGCAGATCACGCTCGCACGGGACCAGGTCGCCGAGATGCGGCGCACGAAATCGACCGAGATCGAGTACATCAAGCATCGCCCTGATTATCCCGATACGGTCGAGGGGCAAATGGCCTTGGCCGAATTGTGCCGCACCATGCAATTGCCCGAGCAGCGCGTTCGCCACCTGGAGCGGGTCATCGAACTCGATCCCGACAATGCCAAGGCCCGGCGTGCGCTGGGTTATCAGCAAGTGAACGGCGAATGGAAAACTCAGGAGGAGGTTTTCCAGGAACGCGGCATGGTCAAGGACGACTCGGGCCATTACCGCGTGCCGCAGCAGATCGAAGAGATCAAGCGCAAGCGCGACCAGGAAAAGGCCCGCAAGGAGTGGTTCAAGAAGGTTAACATGTGGCGGCGCTGGATCGACAGCGAGCGTAACCAGGAAGCCCTCGCGCAGTTCCAAAAGCTGAACGATCCGATGGCCGTGCCGGCATTGCAGAAGGAGTTGCGCGACGAGACGAACGAAACAATTCGCAAGATGTACATCGAAACGCTGGCTCGCATCGGGTCGCCCGACGCCTGGCAGACGTTGATTATCTTTTCACTCGATGACGCGGACGAGGAAATCCGCATGACCTGCCTTGATTACCTCGAAAAACAGACGGGCACCGTGGCCGTGACGACGTATATCCGGCGGTTGAAGTCGAAAGAAAACTACATGATCAATCGGGCGGCGGACGCGCTTGGGCGGATGAAGGACAAAAGCGCGGTCCGACCGTTGATCGATTCCCTGGTTACGCTCCACTCGGTGCAGGTTGCGCCCCCCAGCGGCAATATGAATCCGACGTTCGGCGGAGGTGGGGGAAACGGCGGCGGCACGTTTAGCTTTGGCGGCGGTGGTCCGAAGACCGAGGATCGGAATTTCAACAATCAGAACGTGCGCAACGCGCTGGCCTCGCTGACTGGGCAAGACTTTGGCTACGATCAGCAGGCGTGGAAACGCTGGTTGGCCAGCCAGAAACGCACGCCGATGGTGGATGCGCGGCGCGAGCGCGAGTGACCGGCTGAGCGAAGCGCGGCCTGAATCCCGCGCGACAATGGTTCAATGATCTTTGGAGGGAGCCAACATGTCAAAACCCACGATCGCTGTTCTCGGAGCCAGTCCCGATCGAACGAAATTCGGCAACAAGGCCGTGCGGGCGTATCTGCAACAGGGGTATGACGTTTACCCGGTGAATCCCAAGGGGGGCGAGATCGAAGGGCTCTCGGTTTCGCACACCTTGGCCGAGGTGCCGGGCGGAAAACTCAACCGCATCAGCGTTTATCTGCCGCCGCCGGTTGTGCTGAAGCTGCTGGACGAAATTGCAGCCCGCGGCTGCGACGAATTGTGGCTCAACCCCGGCACGGAAAGTTCCGAGGTCGTCACGCGTGCCGAACAACTGGGGCTGAACGTCGTGATGGCGTGCTCAATCGTCGATATCGGCGTCAGCCCGGGTACACTGGCTGAATAGCTTGCCGGCGGACGCATCGGCCATCACGTACGTCACGACGGCGCGTATCGCAAAGAACGTCAGCGCCGCCGTATTCCACGCTCTCTCGCCGACAACTATGCGGCCCGGATCGAAGGCGCACGCTTGCGGTACGAGAGCCAGCCATCGCCCAGGACGCTCAGGGCGACCCGGTCTTCGAGGTTTGGCCGGAAGATCGTCAGCAGCAATAGCGGCAGGTACCAGCCCATGAACAGGCCGCCCTCTTGCGGCTGCCAGAATTGCGTTCCCAGCATCACGACGGCCGAACAGCTTAGCAGCGTGCCGAGGTTCTTTTGCGCCGGCCACAATGCGAAGCTGGCACACAGTGCCGCGTAGCCGGCCAGCACCGAGAGGCGATACGGGTTCGTCGATTCGTTGAAGCTCCAGAAGCCGCTGGTGTCCTGCGGCGATAGGCTGGTCCAGCCAAACACCTCGCGGGCTTGCTTCAACAGTGGCTCGATGCCGCCGACGGCGAAGAACTGCAATCCAATTACGACGACCAGCATCGCCAGAAATCCGACCGAGAATCGCAGCAAGCCGCGGTGCCAGTAGAAGCCGACCCATAAGGGCAGCAAGAAAATCGGATAGTAGATCACGCCCGTCGCCAGGCCCAGCAGGATGCCGGCAATCATCGGGCGCCGATAGGCGAACACCGCCCACACAACGAGCGCCGCAGGCAGCACGTGTTCGACACGGCCGGTCATTTGCGCGGTGTAGGGAAGCAGCAAGTACAAGGTCGCCGCCGCAACGCCCGTGCGCGCACTGCCAAAATGCCGCGCGCCGATCAGCACCATGCCTGTCACGACGGCCAGGTGCGAGAGAATGGCCATCAGGCGCACGGTGGTCGAATACTCCAGCTCGCGCAATTGCTCGGGGGCCACGGTGTCGGCGGATTCTTTAACAACTAGCGTTTTGGTGGGAATGCTGGCCAGCAGGTGCATCCAGGGATACGCCGGGCCGTGCGTGGCCAGGCTCGCATCGGCTTCTTCCTGTGTTTCGGTGTTCGAGAGCAGTTCGTCGAGGCGGCGAGGACCATCGAGATCGCTGTCCGTGATTTCGCGCGTCATGGCATTGACCATGAGGAAGACGCACAGCGAAACGGCGGCGAACGTCAATCCACCCGGCGAGAGGTTCGGTTCCAACAGCGGGCGGCGAACCATCATGGGGTCGACCAGCAGCCGGACGAGAAAGAATCCGCCGGTGGCGAACAGCCAGGCGTATCCGACGTGGCCGGCCGTTCCCCCCTGTTGCACCATCAGCAGGCCGGGGGCCAGAGCAATGAGCCCAACCAGATCCAGGTTGCGCACACTCCAGACGCGACTGAACTTGAAATAGATGGCGATCGTCAACAACGACGATAGGTAAACCCACGTCGTTGGATCGATCGGCGTGTATCTATAGAGAAACTGATCCATGTCACCCGCGCTCGCCAAGTCTACAGGCCGCGCGACAGCTCATGCCAGGTCGCGCGCTCGATTTTCGTCACCCTACCTGCGGTCTGGCAGCGACCGTAACTCCCTTGCAAGATACGTTTTGGGGGTCATTTTGCAACCCCCAGATGCCGCGATCAGGCCAAACGAATTGCAATAACTATCGTTGGCATAACACCTTCCAGATCGCGAGCAGGCGCCAGCGCACACAACGCGATTGGCGATTAGATGCCGCCGAGAGCACGGCCGTCACGCGCATCGCACAGGCCAGCTAAAGAGAAAGGCGTTCGCGCGCCGTGGCGGCCCAAGGGCTATCCGGGGCCAGTTCGAGAAACCGCTGCCAGTGCTCGGCAGCTTGATCCGTGCGACCCAGATCATCGAGTACGCGACCGAGGTGATAGTGCGCGTCGGGAAAATCCTGATGGTGGGCCAAGGCACCCTCAAAGGCCGAAACTGCAAGATCGAATTGCCCAGTTTCGGCCAGCACGCAGCCCAGGTTGGCTCGCGCTTCGACGTAATTCTCGTCTAACTCGATGGCCATGTAATAGCGCTCGCGGGCGGCGCCAACTTCTCCCAAGCGATACAACACGTCGGCCAGGGCAAAGCAGGTTTCGGGATGAGGACCGCCGGCTGCCAATGCCGCACGATACATCTCGGCGGCCAGGTCGAGCTGTCCCCCTTCTTCCAAGGTGTGCGCGATTTCCACCATCTCGCCTGGGCCGGCCAGGGGGACTTCGACCGGGGCGCCCAGCGGCACAACGGGGGTTGTGGCAGGTTCACCGTCGGCCGAATCGCGGCTATCGAAATCGAGCCGCTGCTGGCCGTGTGCCTCGACCAGACCGTCGCCGGATCGCACCAACAAGCGTTTTCCTTCGACCACCAGCGGCGCCTGGGCCGGCGCATCCTGCGAGTCGGGGAACCAGCGGGCTAGGGCCGTGAATTGCTTTTCGATCTGCCGTTGCGAAACGCCGGCCGCGGCGAGCGCCGCAAGCTGCCTCGCTGTGGCGACCTGCGCGAAATCGAAATACGCCAGTTGCCCGAACTGGCGTCCTGCCACGAGCAAGCCGCGCTGATGCCAGCGACGCACGGTGGCGACCGGCACGCCGACGAGTTCCGCCAGAATGGCCGGCGTGTATCGACGGCTGACGTTTTGATCCTGCTCGATCAGACCGAGTCGCTGCCAGAGTTGCGTTTCGTTAAGGGCCACAAGCTTGCCATCTTCGAGCGCTTGCCGCGCTTCGCCCCCCAGCAATTCGCCAATCGCCGGGCTTGGTGCGCCTTCGCCGAGCACCACCAGGTCGGCCCCGGCCAGATCGTCGACAGGCGTCGCGCCATGCGCGCGCAGCAGTTGCTGGGCTTCGCGTTTGCTCAATCCGGCCAATTTGCCGGCAAAAGCCACGCGCAACCCGGAGAGCGTATCCTTCGGTGTGCTGGAAGCGGCGCTCGACATGCGACGTAGATTATCGCCGAGCGGGCCAGAAAACCAAGCGGGGCGATCGACAAACCTTCGCCGTAGTGAAAGATTTCGCGGCTGCCGGTAACTCATTATCCGAAGTTCCTATTCCGGCGATGCCCAGTGCTAAGGAGCAAATAATGCGGCAGACGACGTGCGGCAGACTCGTCACGGCGATCGTGGCATGTGCTTATTTGAACGTTGCTTTTGCGGCTGGCGCGGCAGAACCCGAGGGAGCCAACAGTGCCGCCACCTCACCGATCGAGTTACCGAAGCCCACGGGCCGCTACAGCGTTGGACGAGCTAGCTACGCCTTGATCGATCGATCGCGGAAGGAGATTTTCACCGCGGATGACGACGATGTGCGCGAATTTGTGGTCATCGTTCACTATCCGGCCCAGGTGGCGGCCGATGCGGTTTCTTCGCCCTACGCCGAGGAGAGACTGGCGACTGCCATTGCCGAGGCGTACCACAAGCCCGCCTCGTATGCGCAGCGGCTGCGCTGTCACGCTGTGGAAAACGCCGCGCCCTTGCTGTCGACAGCCGGCTTCCCGGTTGTGATATTCTCGCCGGGCTTCCAAACTCATCCTCTCTTTTACACCGCGACGTTGGAGGACTTGGCCAGCCAAGGTTTCGTGGTTGTCAGCATTTGCCACACGTATAGCACTGGCGTAACCGTGTTTCCCGATGGCCGCACGGTGCGTGCAAATGATGCGGGCACACAATTCGAGCGCGATAAGCGAGACCCTGCCATCTCGCCACGCACGATTCAAGACCATCGTGATGCGATCGGCGAAGTATGGATTGCCGACGTGCGCTTTGTGGCCGATTGGTTAGCGACGCTGAATAGTAATGACGGTCGACTGCAGGGATCGCTGCGGCTGGATCGATTGGGCGCCTTCGGACATTCCTTTGGGGGTGCGGCGGCGGCCGCGACCGTCGCGCGTGACGAACGCTTTCGTGCCGGCATGAATCTCGACGGTTCGGACTTCAGCAGCACCGACGGCGAAAAGATTCGCGAGAAATTCCTATGGCTCTGTTCCGAGCCTCCGGATCTTTCAAAGCTCCCCCCGGGCAACGTACATGTCCGGCGCGAGGGAGATAAATCTCCCGAGGAATCCGGGAAGACGATCGACAAAGGCGCGGAAGATAAAAAGCGTGGCGCGGGCGCGCCGAAGACGGTGATCCGCCGCGGCGATGACGGTTCTGCTCCGCCGGATCTGACGAAGCGCCGTCTCTCGACCTATAATGGCCTGCGCGCCCCGACGGATCGCTTGATAACCATCCACGGCGCGCGGCATCAAACCTTTGCCAGCGACGTCGTGCTGCTCGCGGCGTCATCACCGCTCTCGAAAGCAACTGCCAGCCAAGACGTTGGCACGATCGAGGGGACACGCGCCGTGAAGATCGTCAACGCGCTGGTCAGCGGATTCTTTCGGCAACAGTTGTTGGGGGAAAACGTGCCTGTGATCGATGATCCGGCGGTCTATCCAGAAGTCCATCGCGGACCGGCCCGCTAGTGATTGGGGCGTTGCGCACTGGGGCACTCGCGGTTGATAAAACAAGCCACGCTGCGGCTAGTAGCCGGCGTGCGCCGCGGCGTGCAGCTTGGCTAGATCGGAATCGTCCAAGCCCGTGATCTTTCCGGCGTCGAACGAGTGGTCGCGCGTCAGATGCTCGAAGAAGGTCATCCCTTCGACGCCCGCCTCGGGCGGGTCGATCGTGCGCAGCCAGGTGTGCAGTTCGTTGGCGTTGAGGCTGCGCAGCCACCGGCTAGGGGGACGGCCGTGTCGTGCGATGCGCAGGGCGCTGGACTTGCCCGCGTCGCTATCGAGCCCGGCGTTCGGGATTGGTTCGCTATGGCTGGCCGGCGTAACGCCGCGAAATTGCGCCGGGACCAGGCTTTCGTCGAGGTATCCGGTTCGGCCTGTGTAGCGCTCGCCGGTGATGCGATCGACCGGAGTCGTGATGCCGGTGATTTTCCAGCGACCGTCGATCAGGTTTTCGCGTTCGTACCAACGCCAGGTGTTATTGCCGGCCATGCTCCAATGCTCGGGCGTCACGGCTGACGCAGTCGTGGGCGTCTTCGGTTCTGTGGTGCGCATCAGCGCCGCGGCCAGATCGTCGAGAGAATTGGCGCGCAGCTTTTCGGATAGACCGAACAGGCCGAAACCGACCCAGAACATGAATTTTCGGCGGAGCATGGCAAACACCTCGCGGTTCGAATCGTCGGTCCGTCGCGCCTTTCTGACGACGGGCAAAATCGTGTTTCCACTTTCAGAAGGCTGCCGCCTGGCCATCCCTGGGGCAATTATAGGTCACGGCCCGGTGGGTCTATATTCGCTACGACCGGCAATTTGAGCGCCGTGACGAGGCCGCCTATAGTGCAGCGGCTGCGGACTTTGCGCCGCACCGGTCTTGGAACGTGCCGAGGAAAACATTTATGAGATGCGTGCTGTACACGTTGTTAATGACGCTTGCCGCGACGGGCATTCCCGCGCGTGCGGTCGCGCTCGAGATCGGCGCGGCGGCCGGTCCGGTGAAACTGTCGACGCTGGCCGGCGACACGATCGAAATGAATAACTACGCCGAACGCCCGGCCACGGCCGTGCTGTTTCTCTCGAGCCGCTGCCCGGCTACTGAACGGGCGATCGGCGAGGTCAACAAACTGTACAGCAAATTTCGCTACCGGCACGTGCTGGTCGTAGGCGTGTCATCGAACGCGGCGGAATCGAGCGACGAGTTGCGCAATTTTGCGCAGCGGCGCGGATCAATCTTTCCGATCTACCGCGACCCAGACGGCGCGGTGGCGCGTCATTTAGGTGCCACGACAACGCCTGAGCTATTTCTGCTCGACGGAACTGGCAAGCTGGTGTTTCACGGCGGAGTCGCTGACGAAAAAGGACGCGAGGCATACGAAGCGGCCGTGATGAGCGTGCTGCGCAAGCAAGCGGTCGCTGCGCCGTCGGCTCCCGTAAGGGGAACACCGATCGCCGAGGCTGGGCAGAAACAGGAGCTCAACGATCCTTACGGCACGATCGCGTTTTCGTCCGAGTTGGTATTCGAAAAGATTCCGTTCGCGCCGGCCCATCACTGCTCGACCATCTGCGAAGCGGGCAATGGCGAGCTGCTTTGTTTATGGTACGGCGGGACGTATGAATCGGCGCATGACCAGGCATTGTTCCTGGCGCGCAAGAAGCCTGGCGAGAAGAATTGGAGCACGCCGCAGGTTCTGATCCCTGGTGGTCCGACGCCGCCGGGCAATGGCGTGATCTTTCGCGACGCCGAAAAGCGCGTGTGGATCGTCTGGTGCCGCATGGACGGTACACATCCGATGGGACGCGGCAGCGGTTGGGATCGATGCCGGCTGTTCTATCGCACGTCAGCCGATGACGGCGTGACGTGGAGCGACGATCAGCCGATGTTTGCGGAAACGATGTGGTGCGTGCCGCGCAATCCGCCGATCACGCTCGGGAATGGCACGCTCCTGTTGCCGGTCGAAGGATTGCAGGGCGAAGTCGAAGGTTCGTATTTCCTGACGCACAAACCGGGAGCCATGTCGTGGGAACGGGCCGGCTTTACCGATGGCGGTAGCCAGCCGGCCGTGATTGAGCGCCGCGACGGCAGCTTGCTCGCGATGCTGCGGCACGCCCGGTTTTTAACACGCATCGAGTCGCGCGACGCAGGCCAAACCTGGAGCAAAGCCGAAGCCACGCCGCTGCAAAACCCGGACGCCGGCATCACGATGACCAAGCTTGCGAACGGTCACTTGCTGCTGGTGTACAACGATTCGCAGACCAAGCGGACGCCGCTATCGATCGTGCGCTCGCTCGACGAAGGAAAATCGTGGGAGAAGCCGCTCAGCCTGGAATGCAACCCGGGCGAGTATTCCTACCCATGCATCATTCAAGCGGCCGACGGAAAGATACACGTCACGTATACGTTCCGGCGTTACGCGATCAAGCACGTGGAGTTCAACGAAGACTGGCTGACGCAATTCGAGCGGCCGGATTGAGCAGGCGGCGGCACCGCGCGTGATCGGCTTGGCTGGGAAGTTATATCGTCGGGCCGAGCAGGTCGAGCGTGCCTTGCCATAGTTCCTTCACCAGTTCGCCGGCCGGAATGGCGCGTGCCAGCGCCGCGCTCTGGCCGGCCCAGGCTTGCATCCGCTGGACATTGTGAGTTTGCTGCGCGGCTGTGCGCATGGCGGCCGTCAATCCGCGCTGGACGGGGTAGGGGGCGGGGCGGGGAGCATCGTCGGCGGCCGCGGCGCGAACATACTCGGTCGCGATGCCACGACCGGCGCGGCCGCTGAAGGCGCGTGTGATCTGCGTCCCTTCCGGCGGCGTTTTGGAAATCGCATCGGCCCAGGCCGGGTCGATGCCGGCCTCGGGGCAGCGCAGAAAACCGGTGCCGATCTGTGCGGCCGATGCCCCCAGCACCAGGGCCGCGGCCACGCCGCGCGCGTCGGCGATTCCTCCTGTGGCAACCACGGGCACGCGCACCGCATCGACCACGGCGGGCAACAGGGCGAACAGGCCGACCATCGTCCGCTCGGCGGCGGCCGCATCGAACGAGCCGCGATGCCCGCCGGCTTCCATGCCTTGTACCGCCACGACGTCGGCGCCGGCCTCTTCGGCGGCACGCGCTTCGGCCAAGGTCGAGACGTTGGCAATCCAGGCGATACCGCGCTCTTTCAGCTGCGCGACGAATGGTGCGGGGAACAGGCCCATCACTGACGATATGGCGCGTGGCGCCGTTTCCAGCAAGGCATCGCATTGCGCGGCAAAGTCGGGCAGCGTCGTCGTACCGGCCTCGGGGGGCACGGTCGGGCCCCATTTCGCCAGGAATTCGCGCAGGCGCGCCTCGTGCGCTGCGTCGCGATGCGGCGGGGGATCGGGAATCCACAAGTTGAATTGAAAAGGGCCGGTGGTGCCGGCACGCACATTGGCCGCCCATTGCAGAATTGCCGGCGGCTCGAGCATCAGCGCTCCACACGAACCAAGTCCGCCGGCCTGTGCCACGGCGATCGACAACGCGGGGGGCGAGACGCCGGACATCGGCGCCAGCAGAATCGGCAACTGCAGTCCGAAGCGTTCGCAAAACGCCTGACTGCGGGCAAGGATAGTGCGACGAGTGGGCATCGCGCCAATATAACGGCGCCGGAGTGTGCGGGCGAGAATGCGGTCCGACAGTCGTTGCTGAACTGGCTGCACGAAGCGCGCGATGGACCGGGTTCATAGAACCCGGCTACAGAAGATGGTCTACTTGCACGCCTTTAAGAACGTCATTAGATCGATCAGTTCTGCGGCTGAAAGCTGCTTGTCCAAACCCGTCGGCATGACCGAGATCGTGCCGGGGATCATTTCGTCGATTTCTTCGCGGCCGACGCGGACGGTGTCTTTCGCGTTTAGGACCAAAATCACTTCATCTGGCGCGTCCTTGCGTACGATGCCGTTGTGGACCTGGCCGCCGTGGGTCGTGACCGTCATCGGCTCGTAGCTGCGCACGAAGCTGGCGCTGGGGAAAACGATCGCTTCGAGCAGGTCGCGCTCGCTGCGAATCCTGCCGATCTGGGTCAGGTCCGGCCCGACGCTTCCGCCGAGATAGCCGATCGCATGGCAACTGGCGCAGGCCGCCTTCTGGCTGTTGAATACCAACTGTCCGCGCTTGATATCTCCTTGCGACGAGAGCGTAAGCAGCTCTTCGATCTTGGCCTTTCGCTCGGCGGCACTGGCGGCAAGCAGATCGAATAGCGTCTTGGTTTCGTCCTGCACGGCCGGCTGATAGTCCTTGAACACTTCTTGGAGTGTTTCGGGGCGCACATTGGATAGCGCCTGGGAACTGGCCAGCGCCGCGATCACGCTGTGACCGACTTTGTCGCTTTTGCTTTTGGCGAAGGGGGCGACGAGGCGTTCGATTTCGAGCGGCCCGGCCGAACGGACCGAATCGGCAAGCGCCAGTAGCTGCGCGTCGTCGAGTTGCGCTTTTGAGAGAACATCGGCCGCGGCCAAACGCACCGAAACCTGCGCGTCGGTCGCCAGGTTCTTGCGAACGAAGTCGAACACGGTCGGCTGCACGTCCGCCAACCCGCCGGGCACCGCGGCCAGAGCATCGAGCCGGACGCCAACGTTCAATTTTTCATCGGCGGCAGCCGCGATCAGTGCGGCGCGGAGCTCGGCCGCTTGATCGGCAGCCGCCGGCATCGCGCGGGCCACGGCCACGGCGGCAGGGAGCAGGGCATCGTCGCCAGAATTGAGCACGGCAACCAGCGGCGTAACCCAAGCGCCAGGCAGATTCTTGCGGCCGGCCTGAGCCATTGCCGCCAGCAGTCGACTACGTTCCGCGGCCGAGGTGCTATTGTCCGCTAGGCGTGCGGCGACGAGTTGTTGAATCTGATCGTCCGCGGCGTACCAGGCGAGCAGATTCGAAAATAGCTCGGCGTTGTCATCGGTGAGTGCGCCTGCGATTAATTGCCGCGAAAGCCAAGGAGTGAGGGCGGCCGCCCAGTTCGTGTGCCGCTCGAGGATCGACGTCGCGACTGCCTTGACCGACGCATCCGTGGACGTGACGAGCGCGGCCACGACCTCGGGTTGTAAGCCGCCCCCTGACATCTGATCCATTGCCAACAGCGCTGAGCGTCGCGTGCGCGAGTTGGTGCTCGCCAGGCCAACAGCGGTTTCTTTCGGCGCCGCGAGTTCGATCAGAGCGTACGTCACGGAATGTTCCAGCGTTCGATCGAGTTTTTCGCCGGCAACGGCCAGCAGGACCGGCGCCGCCGTGGGATCGTCGAGCCGGCCGAGGGCCTCGGCGGCGGCACGGCGATTTTGTGCGGTCCCTTGCTTGATGATTTTGAGCAATGCCGGTACCGCAGCGCGGTCGCGCGCCACGCTCACCGTATGGATGGCAGCCTGACGCACCGTTTCGTCGCGGTCGTCGAGCGCCGCGCGAATCGTGGCCTTGGCCTCGGCGGCATCAATACGGGCCAGCGTCCATACGGCACGGGCGCGCGCTTGTTCGTCGGGAGACTCTTTGAGCAGCTTTGCCAAGGCGGGAACCGAGGCCGAGCTGCGACGGGCAAGCTCGTGCAGAGCGCGCTTGCGCACCGCCGGTCGATTGTCTGCGAGCCGCGCTCCGAGTGCCTCGGGTGTCGCGTCGGCCCAGGCAAGCTGCTTGCCGCGCGGATCCGCAATCGCCGGCGCGGCGGTGCGTCGCACCCGATAGATGCCGCCGGCGACCTCGGGCTTCCAAAGTTGCGAGCTGGGGCAGCAGAGCTTGTACCAGCCGCCCGTATCGATCACGACCAGGCTGCCGTCGGCATCTTCGAGAACGTCAGTGGGATGAAAGTCGAGATTGTCCGAGGCGAGAAAATCTTCGTCGTGCGTGACGAAGGTCGCTCCCTCCGGCGACATGGCATGACGCGAAACCTTGTGCATGTTGAACTGCGCGGCGAACAGATTGTCGCGATAATCGTCGCCGAAGCTGTTCGATTCGTAGCGCATCAGGCCGGCCGGGGCTGCGGCGCCGAAATGTGTCATCGGCTGCAGCAGCTCGCCCGTGCGCGGATGGCCGTCGATCACGTTGTGGACTTTGCCGTACACGCCGCCGTAGATGGCGTGAACCAGCCCATCACGTTTTCCGCCGCCGGGATGTTGAAAGAACGTGGTGGTGAAAATGCGCTCGCCGCCGGGCGTGAACGCGACCTCGACGGGGTTATCCATGCCGCCGGTCATCACCGGCTCGATGCCGGAATTGTCAGGGCGCGAGCGAAACAGATGGGCAGCCCGGGTGCGGAACGGCTGCTTGCCGGGGCGATCGTACGTCTGCTGGGCGAAGGCTCCCTTGGCCCAGTAGATCCAGCCGTCGATCCCTTCGTAGGGTCCGTGCAAATCGTTGGCGCAGCCGGTCAGGGTCTTGCCGGCGAACCATTCCTCGCGCTTGTCCGCGACACCGTCGTCGTTGGTATCGGTGAACTTCCAGATCGAGGGGGGCGCGGCGACGTAGACCGCGCCGTCGAGCCACATCATGCCCTCGGGGAACATCAGCTTCTCGGCGAACTTCGTGCGGCGATCGAAAACGCCGTCGCCGTCGGTATCCTCGAGGCGCAGAATCCAATGCGGCGCTTCGGCGAGTTGCTTTTCGACTTTGTCGTTCGTGCCGGACGATTCGCAAACGTACAGCCGACCTTGTTCGTCGAAGTCGGCATGAATGGGCCGCTCGATTAAATCGGGAGCGGCGGCCAGCGTGACGTCGAAGCCGGGCGGAAGCGTGAAGTTATGCCGGGGAAGTGCCACGACGTGTGCGTTGGATGCGGTTTCGTTCGGCGGCGAGGCAGTTTCCTTCGAGCCTGGATCCGCGCCCAGCACGGTCAACAGCACGCACGTCTGTAAAAGCGATGTCATGATTCCTCCGACAGAGACACTCGGACAGCCCCGAACAGCCCGCAGGCCATTGTAAGTGCGGAGGTGGTGAGGGCCAAATGGCCTGCAATCGGTTGCACGATGCACTGTGGCCGAGGGCTGTGACCCCCGATCAAAGCGCCGGCCTCGCAGAGGCCAGCTACCGTACAGGGGGCCGGGAGCGAGTTAGAATCGGGACATGGACGATTTCTCCAACGAAGGCTGGGTAGCATACGGCGAACTTCCTCGCCCACAGGCTCTGCAGCCATCCTTGCCAATTTCGCCAATCGACGGTTATCTGGCGATCGAGATTCATGGCAGCGTTTGGCGAGAACTCCCCGAATGGCAAGTTGTGCAAGCGAAACACGATTCGGCCACCGACATGCTGGCTGTCATCATAAAGAACGATCGCCGCAACTTGATGAAGGCCGGCTTGTTTTATCGTTTTGACAACGGTTGCTGGCCGAAGGCGGTTTGGGAAACGGTCAACGAAACGTTCTTCGGCCCGAACGATTTGGCCAATGCCGTCGAGTATCTAGAAGCCTTGTTGCGGAATCAGCGTGATTAGCGCTTCGCCCGTTTCGGCGATTGGGCGTCGACGTCGAGGCGTAGTCCCTGTTGGTCGCAGTAGGTGGTGATTTCGCCCAGTAGTTCCTCGCCGTATTCGGCGCATTTTTTTTCGCCGATGCCGTGGCATTCCAGCAGGCTTTCTTCGCTCGCCGGGCGGCGGCGGGCCAGGTCGCGCAGCGTGGCGTCGCCGCAGACGATGAAGGGGGGAATGCCGCGCTCCTCGGCTTTGGCGCGGCGCCATTTCCGCAGCACGTCGAACAGCCCACGGTCGACTCCCTGCCACGAATCGAGCGAAGCCTTGGATTCGCGGCGCGGGCGGTCTGCCGGTTTCAAGAGTTGTGGTGTCACCTCGCCACGCAGCAGGCGGCGCCCGTCAGGCGTCACCGACAAGGTCATATATTCGCCCACCTTGGCCAGGAACTCTTGCTCGACGAGCTGGTCGATCCACCCACGCACGTCGCGGCGGTCGTGCTCGCCGAGCAGGCCATACGTGCTGAGCTTGTCGTGCCCCTCGGACAGGATGCGCTGCTCGCGCGAGCCGGTCAGCACGGCCGAGGTGTATCCCCCGCCGTAACGCTGCTCGAGCCGGAGTACGCAGGAGAGGATTTTCTGGGCGACGACGAGCGAGTCGTTCACATAGTCGAGTTCGCCCAGGCAGACGTCGCAGGCGTTGCACGAGTCGCGTAGCTGCTGGTTGAAGTAATTGACGATCGCGCGATGCCGGCAGCCGACACCGATGCAGAAGCGCTCGATGCCCTCTAGCAGTTGTTCGGCCGCGGCCAGGGCCGCCTCGGGCAGTTCCTTTTGAAAGCTGCGCCAGGTTTGAAAGTCTGCGCCGGAATAGAACAGGCAGCATTCGGCCTCGAGCCCGTCACGGCCGGCGCGGCCGCTTTCTTGCTGGTAGCTCTCCAAGGATTTGGGAGCGGCGGCGTGGATGACGAAACGCACGTCCGATTTGTCGATGCCCATGCCGAAGGCAACAGTGGCGACGATGATCTTGGTGCGATCGTTGATGAAGGCGTCCTGGTTGCGGCGGCGATCTTCGTCCGGCATGCCGGCGTGGTAGGGGAGCGCCTGGTGACCTAGGGCGACAAGTTCTTCGCAGGTCGTTTCGACGTCGACCCGGCGGATGCAATAGATGATGCCTGATTCGTCGCGGTGACGGTCGATGACTTCGCGAATTTGTCGCAGCCGATCGGTGCGCCGCGCCACGCGATACACGAGGTTCGGCCGATCGAACGAGCCGACAAGGATTTCCGGTTCGTCGAGGCCGAGCTGCGCCGCGATGTCGGTGCGTACACGCTCAGTGGCCGTGGCCGTATAGGCGTGCAGCGCCACGCCAGGAAAGACCTGCTTGAGGCGGGCCAGCTCGCGGTATTCCGGGCGGAAGTCATGTCCCCAGTCGCTGATGCAGTGCGCTTCGTCGATGGCGATGAACGATAGCGACGCGCCTTGCAAGAAGC
The DNA here is from genome assembly GCA_036499395.1 of Pirellulales bacterium. NCBI lineage: Bacteria > Pseudomonadati > Planctomycetota > Planctomycetia > Pirellulales > Pirellulales bacterium. The sequence continues at coordinate 111,630 of DASYDW010000121.1, read as the reverse complement.
CGAGCGTCTGCTCGGTCATCAGCCGCTCGGGCGAAAGGTACAGGAGCTTCAAACGGCCCGAGCGAACCTGATCGGCTACGTCGCGGCGCTCGGCAGGCGAGAGTGTGCTGTTGACGCAGGCAGCCGGCACGCCGCAATCGACGAGCGTGTCGACCTGATCCTTCATCAACGAGATCAGCGGTGACACGACGACAGCCATGCCCGGCATATGCAGGGCGGGGGCCTGGAAACAAAGCGACTTGCCGCCGCCGGTGGGGAGCACGACCACCGAATCGCGTCCAGCCACGACGGCCTGAATCGCCTCGGCCTGCAGGGGCCGGAACGAGTCGTACCCCCAGTAGCGGCGAAGAATGGCGAACAGCGCTTCCATGCGTGGGGGGAGGTGCTCAGTTTTTCGAGTCGCGTCCTTTAACGAGGACCATTTTAAGGCCTGCGGGTGCCGGTCGGTAGGGTGGCCTGTGGGCACCATGCGGGAACGCGAACGGTGGTGCGCTGTGTGGGGCTTAAGCGGAGAGATAGGCGCTGGTGCCCATAGGGCCCCCTACGACGAATGTCATTCGAAAAAGTTGTTGACGTTACTATGGATTTAGTAGATACTACGCGCATAGTACCGAATGCTCTCTTGCCGGAAATAGAATTCATGCCTTATACGCCCCCTTCGGAAGTCGAGTTGCAAGTGTTGAGCGTGTTGTGGGAGCGCGGTACGGCGTCGGTGCATGACGTGCGTGCGGCGATGCCCGACCGCAAGGATCGGGCCTACACCACGGTGCTGACCGTAATGCAGAACCTGGAGAAGAAGGGGTTAGTGACGCACACGCAGCAGGGGCAGGCGAATATCTATCGTGCGGCGGTGAAGCGGCAGCAGGTCTTGCGCCCGCTAATGAAAGGGATGCTGGCCAACGTCTTTGGCGGCAGTCCGGCCCAGGTGCTGCAGTGCCTGTTGGACAGTACGCGCGTCGATGCGGACGAGCTGGAGGAGATTCGCCGCGTACTGGCCGATGCGACGAAGAAAAAAGAGGGGTGACGAACGATGATTGCCTGGCCCGAGTCGATCGCATGGCTCGTCGACGTATTGTCCGGCCCGACGTGGCGGCATTTGCTGCTGGCGCTTGCGCACAGCGTTTGGCAAGGAGCGCTCGCGGCGGTGCTACTACGAATGGTGCTTGGCGTTCTGCCGGGGTGCCGGGCCAACGTGCGTTATGTCGCGGCGCTGGTTGCGCTGTGCAGTGTCGTTATTGCGTGTCTGCTGACCTGGTCAGTATTGGATCTGCCACAAAAGCAAACAGTCGTCACGTCTGTGGTAACGCAGGATACGAAGGGGCCGCTGGGCGGTCAGGCCGAGGTTGCTGCGACCCGGCCTGGCGGCCCTGGCTCGGTTGATTCCGCGACAAAGGTTGCGGCGTCGGCCGCGAGTAGTGTTCCGCCGTCAGAAGCGGCTGATTTCTGGCGGCCTTGGTACGCTGTTGGCGCCATGGCGTGGCTGCTGGGCACTGGCGTGATGCTGCTGCGAACAGCATGGCTGGTGGCCGGAGCTAAGCGCTTGGCGCGTGGCGCTTTGCTGAATGATCCGCGTCTGAGCTTGCTGGTCGAGACATTGCGCATCCGGCTCGGCATTCGCCGTGCGGTGCGCTTGATTGATGCCGGAACGGTGGGGCCGGCGGTGCTGGGCATCCTACGGCCCGCCGTGCTTTTGCCGGCGGCGCTCGTTGCCGGCCTGCCCATCGATTCGCTCGCGGCGATCCTGGCGCATGAACTCGCGCATATTCGCCGGCACGATTACCTGGTGAATCTCGCGCAGTTGTTTGTCGAGTCGATCTTGTTTTTCAATCCGGCCGTGTGGTGGATCAGCCGGCAAGTTCGCCAAGAGCGCGAGGCCTGCTGCGATCAACTGGCCGTAAGCGTGACGGGCGGGACCGTGAATTACGCGCAAACGCTGGCCGCCTGGGGCGAACGATTTCACGTGGCACGAGCTGACCTCGCCACCGGCGCGGTCGCGTATGGCAACGGCGGATTGCTCGATCGCGTGAAGCGGCTGCTGCTGCCGGACTATCGACCGAAATTACGCGTCTCTTGGGTCGGGCTGCTCGGTAGCACATGCCTCAGCGCGTTGGTGGTTGCCGTTCTTTGGCGTGGCACGCAGGTGGGCGTAGCCATAGCGGCCGAGCTGCTTTCGCCGGCCGAACGACTGATCGTGCTCGACGAAGAACGCAATCGGCGGCGACCTGTCCTACCGGCGGAGTACCGTGACGGGATATTAGAGGGGACGATCAGGACTTCGGACGGCAAGCCACTACCGAAAGGTTTGCATGGTACCTCGCTGAGCCGGATCGAGCAGTCAACTTATCAGGGTACGGTGTTGCTCGCGACGCCGCAATTCTCGCAGAAGATTCGGCCGGGAACCGTGTTGCTCGCCGTGCATGCGCCCGACTACGCCCCAGCGCTTGTGGGGCCCTTCGAAGTGCGATCGGGCGAGACGTTGGGCGGAATCAACATTGTGCTTGAGCCAGGTTTTGCCGCGCGGTTCCAATTGATGAACGATGCGCGGGAAACGGTCACGGAAGCGTCGGCACATCTATATTTCAGCCAGATGCACGGTGGTCTGGACCTGCCGATAAAAGCCGACGCGACTGGAGTCGTTATGGTTGCACACGTCTCGGACAAACCGGTTGATGTGACGATCAAGGCGCGCGGCTATCAAACCTGGTCGACAAAAGACCTGGTACTGAAGCCCGACGCGGTCGTTCCTGTAGAACTGATAAGGGGAACGCCGACGACGGGAGTTGTCGAAACGGTGAGCGGTGAACCGATCGCGGGCGCCACGATTCGCTGTGCTTTGCAATACGGCCCTGGAAGCCGGGGGCAAAACAACGGCGATCGTGGTCCTGTGCTGGCCACGACCGACGATGCCGGACGATTCTCGCTCGACAGTTTGGACGATGTTGCGCAATACGCGCTGCTGGTCGACACACCGCACGATGGCCGGCGATTGTTCACGAAGATCTTTGCCGGAGATAAGCCGCTGCGGTTTACGATCGGTCCCGATTTCGCCGTGCGGGGGCGTGTCACGGGGGACCTGAGCAAACTCGCACGCGATAAGGAGACACCGTGCGTTGATTTCAATCAGCAGCCCAGCGTTCAGGTTTCTCCGGATTTCTCATACGGCCTGCTGTTCTCGGGCAAGGCGAACGTCGAAGTGGTCGACGGCGAAGGACGCTTCGAGATTACGAACCTGGTGCCAGGCAAAGTGGCCATCACCGCATCCCAGCACACGATCGAGCAAGAGGTAAACAACCCCCGAACAGACGTAGTGATTAATGTCGATGATCAGCCGCAGCCGGTACCGATCATGCGCCACGTGCAGCTACGCTTCGTTGGGCCGGATACAGGGTTGTTTCCCGTCGGGCAACTGCAAGTCATCATCGGTGATCGATCAAAAATCGGAGAAACGATCAATCGGCGAGTCGACATCGAGAACGGCATTGTTGACCTCGATGCTTACGCGGATGGTTACGTTTCGTACTCGGCGCGGAATATCGTCGGTTACTGGTTTGCCGATGGCATGGTCGATGTGACGCCGGGTGAAGGGACACTGGTGCATGACGTCGAGGTTGTGCCTGCCGGCGCCGTGAGCGGGCGTGTGCTGAACGCCGATGGTACGCCGGCGGTCAGCGACGTGCGCGTTGGGACGCATGTGAAATATCGTTTCTCGCCGCAGCGGTGGACATCGTTTGGGCTCGGCAATGAGACGGTCGGAACGGCCGGTGATTTCTTCGTCAGCCCGATCCCGCTCGGTGCGGAAAATGCGATCGTAATCGTGGCCTCGCGGGGCTGGGAGCACGCGGTGAGCATGCCGGTGCGCGTTGACGCGGAGCATGTTTCCCCCTCGGTCGAACTGCGATTCTTTCCCACGCAATCGGCGTTTGGCGAAGTCATGGGGGCGGACGGAAAGCCGCGCGCGAATGTGCCCTTGAGGCTGTCATTTCGCAATCCCGCAGGTGGTACCGATTACTTAATGACGTGGCTGTCTGGTGGACAAGGCCAGTTTAAGTTCGACGACCTTAGCACAGGTGTCGACGCCTATTGGGTGCGCATCGAGCGAGCGCAGGGCTTACCGCCGATTGAGGCGCGACTGAACGTCGGCGGCCCGGACGTGCGGCTGGTGCTGCCTGACTAAAGTCGTGTCCATCGCGGCTGCGATAGAATTTCAACAAGCCGGGGTCGCAGGCCCCGGCTACAGACGCGCGCAAAAAATTGGGGCCTGAGTGATTCGTAAATCGCTCAGGCCCCGTGTGTTGATACGTACGGTCTTGGCGTGATCTGTTGCTGACCTGTTTGGCCAGAAGCGATCTTACGTCGTGCGATCGTTGGCCGAGACTTCCTTGGTACGGGCCGTGCCGGTGTTGCCCGTGTTCGAGTTCGTCGTGGCCGGCTCCTTTTCGAAGGTTCGGCCCGGCTGATTGTTGAGATTCGGCGTCGACTCGGGCACGTTATCGTCTGGACCGATGGACGGGGCACGACGTGCGCCGTTGTTGCCCGATTCAGGAGCGGGAGCCGGAGCGGGCGTCGGCGTGGCATACGTCTTTGACGAACCCGGGTTCACGCCAGGGGCGGGAGCGGGAGCGTACGGCATCGACGGTACCGGGGCGACGATCGCGGCCGGAGCGCCGCCGCAGGTGTCACAGCCGGGGTTGCAGCACGGATCGACAACCGGCACCTTGCAGCACACCGTGCGCGGGACGCGATAGTTGTAGACGACGGGCGTGCGCGTTTCGACGCAGCGCGGCACGCGCACCGTTTGCTGTTCGCAGACCATGCGGCACACCTGCACCGGAATCTGATCCACGCGTTCTTCGCAAACCATACGGGTCGTTTGAACCGGAATCTTGCGAACGACGATCTCGGGCACCATCTTGCACGTCTGCACGGGCACCTGACGTTCGACGCGTTCGGTGACCTGGCGGCAGGTGGTGACGGGGACCTTGCGAACCTGTTCCTCGGCCACCATGCGGCAAACCTGGAACGGCACCTTTCGGACAACCTCCTCATTTACCACGCGGCAGACCTGGAACGGCACCTTGCGCACTTGTTGCTGCGGTACCATGCAGGTTTGCGGGATTTGCTGAGTGACGACATTAGGTTGCCAAACGCGATTCACGGTCACCGTGTCAGGCTGCTTTTGCGGTACCCACATCAAGCCCGGCTTCATATAGGTGGACGTGCCGGTGGCGGGATCCGGGACACAGGCGCCCGGGACCCAGTTCAAACGATTGACGACCCGGCCCGGCACCACGTTTTGTTGATCGATATAGGTTCCTTGATCGACGGTCACGGCGCGATAAGTGGTGACCGGCACCATCACGGTGTAGGCTTCGTCACGCTCCATCGTCTCGGTGATGGGACGCTGGACAATGTAACGCTCTTCGCGTTCGTGCATTTCGGTGACCGGACGCTGCACGACGAAGCGTTCTTCGCGCTCGCTGGTCTCGAATACGTCGCGCACGACGTTGTAGCTGGCGTCACGCATCGAAGTTTCCCATACCGGCTTCAGCACGGTATAGCTCTCTTCGCGCTCGCTGGTTTCGATCACGGGGCGCTGCACGTTGTAGCGGCGCTCGCGCATTTCGGTTTCCCAGACCGGGCGGTAGCTGGTGACTTGCCGCTCGTCGTAGACGGTGTCGTAGCCAACGCGGTAGGCGGTCACCTGCCGATCCTCGAACACCGTCTGGTATTCGAGCCGGTATGTCTGGCAGCATTGTGCCAAGGCATTGGGAGTCACCGCGCCACAGAGCGCGAGGCTGGCAAGGATCGTTTGCGCGACTTTCATGATCTGTCCCACACTGGCCTGAGTTTCATCACTCGTCGAAATGTACGTTGCGGGCAAGCGCGTGGCGCCGGTCCGGAGGCATCGCAGCAGCACGCGCCCTAAAAGGCCACGCACCGTGTCGCGAAAACACTACCTCACCAGAATGTGGCTGAATAATAGCGCGGCGGCAAATAGAAAAGTTTAACATCGCGAGCTTGACCGCATCGAAGTACACACGCGGCATCGAGTTAGGCACGAAAGAATTCGCTAAAGATTCACGGCGCGCGATGCCGACGCCGGCGGGCGTGTCGAGGCGGAATAATTTGCCTGATTTGCCTTTGCGGAAAAATCGTCAAAGTCGCGTGCTAGCGGACTTGTCGCCCGAATTGCGCGGAATACGCCGTTGCCAGATTGCGCCACAGCGTTTGGGGTTTTTAACCCAAGCATGCGGTCGCGAGACCACGCCGAGAAATCAATAGATCCGCAGATTGCACAGATTTCGCAGAGGGAAATGAGAAGAATCGACGATTGACGGCGACTACTTCGCCGCCGCGGGCTGGGGCGGTTCGTCGAAGCGGCGCAATGCCTCGGTCGCTCTCAGGCGGATGTCGGCCGGTTGCTGCTTGTCCGGCAATTGCTCGACGGCCTGGCGAAGCTTTGCGCGATCGGCTTCCGAGAGGACAGCGTTGAGCGCCAACGCGGCTTGCAATCCGTTCTCCACGATCAACGAGCGTTTGACTTCGCGCGACTCGCCTTCGGCTTCGAGCTTCAGCGAGCGTTGCTCGTCGGGATCGAGCATTTCGAGAATGACTTCTAAGCCGGCAACGTCGTGGCATCGGGCCAAGCCCGTGGCGGCGTTGTAGCGGACGTCGGGATAGACGTCGGACAACATTTGCCGCAGTTGCTCGCGCGACGCCTGGTCGCCGACCACGCCCAGGGCGAAAGCCGACACCGAGCGGATCTGCGCGTCTTGATCCGCGGCTGCCTTGCCGAGCACCTGGTCGATTTGTGCTTGATACGGTGTCTCGGCAACGGGCGAGTGCGATGCGAAAACGGCCAACCCCTCGAGCGCGGCGCGCCGCACGGCGATATCCTCGGACCGGGTCAGCGCGGCGGCTTCGAGCAACGGCGGCACGGCTTCGGGGACCGAGAATTCGCCCAGGGCGCGACACAAGTAGATGTCCAGCATCTCTTGCTCTTCGCCTTCGTTGGGGTCTTTCAGCTCTTCGGTCAGGAACTGGGCCAGATCGCGCGCCAGCGCCGGATCGCGTTTCAGGTCGGCGTTGCGCTGGTCGTTCAGCACGTCGGCCAGGCTGGCCGCGGCTTGCCAGCGCGCTTTGCTGTTCGAGCGCAGGGCTGCCACGTATTTCGACGGGTCCGAACCCATCTGTGCCAGCCAGTTGAACAACAGCCACACCAGGACGATGATGATGACAATCACGCCCGGCACGACGAACAATTGCAGAATGAATCGTGCGCTGGGGGGCTCGACCGGCGGGAGGCCGCGGTCCGGAGACGGAGAGGAATTCGAAGCGTTGACTGATTGTGCCATGCCGGTGGGCCGCGCGCGAAAGGCCAAAAGAACTGGCGACGCCGCGATTTCACGTCGGTTGCCCGACGAATCTGTACCGTGCGATGGCGTTCGCTTGATATTCAGAGTTTAGGAGGCGGACCGGTTCCGTCAAGCCGCGCGGCGGCCGCGGGCAACCAGCTCGGACGAAACGCATGTACTTACTTGATTTGACGTTATCGACAGCGGCAGCGAACTTGGCGCTCGACGAGGCGCTGGTCGAAGAGGCCGAAGAGACCGGCAGTTCCGCCGAGGTGCTGCGCCTGTGGGAACCGGAAAAACCGCTGGTCGTGCTGGGCCGATCCTCCCGGCCTGAGCTAGAGGTCGACCTGGACTGGTGTGCCGGGCAGGGGATTCCCGTATTGCGCCGCACCAGCGGTGGCGCGTCGATCGTCACGGGGCCGGGCTGCTTGATGTATTCGGTCGTGCTTTCGATCGAGCGGCGGCCGGAACTGAAGTCGATCGACCAGGCTCACTGTTTTGTACTGAAGCGGCTGATCGAGGCGCTATCAGGTATTGCGCCCGTCGCGGCGCGTTGCGGTACGAGCGATCTGGCGATTGATACGAGCGGAGCCTTTTCGAATGCGGCCGACGAGGAGACGCTGCGGGGCGCGGCGAAGAAGTTCTCCGGCAACAGCCTGCGCGCCAAGCGGCGGCATCTGCTGTACCACGGCACGCTGTTGTTCGATTTCGATCTGGAACTGGTCTCGCGGTGCCTCAAGCATCCGCCGCGCGAGCCAGGCTATCGCGCCGGTCGAACGCATGCTGAGTTCATCGCGAACCTGCCAGCCACGCGCGAACAATTGCGCGCGGCGCTCGTGAAGGAATGGCGCGCGACGGAAGTGCTTTCGGAATGGCCGCGGGAGCGCACCGAGGCGCTGGTCGGCGAAAAGTATGCGCGCGAGGGATGGAATCTGCGCGGGCAGAGCTAATCGCCGCGACAGAAGTTTATTTCGCCAGGGGCCATTGTTTGCCGAGCGCGGCGCGCTGCAGGCCGTGCAGTTCGGCGATGCCGGTGCGGGCGAGCTTGACGAGTGTGGCGAGATCTTTTTCGCTGAACGTGGCTTCTTCACCCGTTCCTTGTAGCTCGACGAAGCGACCGCCGCCGGTCATCACGACGTTCATATCCACCTCGGCGTCTACGTCTTCGACATAGTCGAGGTCCAATAGGGCTCGCCCCTCGAACAGGCCGACGCTGACTGCCGCCACGCTATCGGTGAGCACGGGTCGGGCTGGATCGAGCTTATCGCGCACCGTGTGCAGCGCGTCGACCAGGGCAATGAAGGCGCCGGTGATCGAAGCGGTGCGCGTGCCGCCGTCGGCCTCGAGCACATCACAATCGACCGTGACCGAGCGCTCGCCGAGCGCTCCTAGGTCAACGATGGCACGCAGGCTCCGACCGATCAGTCGCTGGATTTCGCTGGTACGACCGTCGAGCTTGCCATCGCGATCGCGTCGTTTGCGCGGACTGGTGCTGCCGGGCAGCATGTTGTATTCGGCCGTGACCCAGCCGCGCCCCTGACCTTTCATCCATGGCGGAACGCTTTCGTCGATGCTGGCCGTACACAGGACGGTGGTTTTGCCGGCCTGGTAGAGCACACTGCCCGGAGCGGCATGCGTGTAGCGACGTTTAATCTTGGGGGGGCGGATTTCGTTCGGACGGCGACCGTCATGGCGTGCGGACATAGGCGAGTGAATCTTCGATGCGGATGAAATGGGATGGGAACACGAATAAGGTGTCAGGAATCTTTTTTTGGTGGCAGCAACTTATGCGCGGATAACGAAAACGTGCGTACGGTCAGGCCGTGGGACGTGGCCGTCGTGACCGCGTGGCTTTGCGGTAAGTCGAACTCACCGACGCGGCGCCAACGGTCTTGCACGCTTTCCGTGCGGTCGAGGTGGCCATCTTTAGCGTCCCAGTATTGCACGGTATAGCTGCGCGGCAAAAAGTGATCGTCGGCGGTGCGCTCGTTATCGAGCACCGTGATCGTCATATCCTGTTCGCCGAAGTGACGATTGACGACCATGATTTGCCGGTCGCGTACACGATAGCTCGAAGCGAACTGTCCGCCGTCGAATTCCAGCAACCGGCCGAGCGGATGATCGACATTCTCATCGGCAAAGCGAAGCACCGGACGGCTGGCGTCAGGCGAGGCTTCGCTGGCCACTCGATGCCTGATGATCGATTCCAATTGCTCGCGCACCCAAGCGGCGGTGGGCTCGTCGGCCGCCTCGATCGTGACGCTGCCGTCTGCCGTGACCGTGACATCGCCGGCGACGGGCCGGCCATCAATATTGCCGTCAACGGTGGCGGTAAAGCCGGGGAAATCCTTCCATTGGGCCCGCGCCGCAACGGCCTCTTCGAACAGCTTGACCGCTTCGGGGTCGGCATCGGTGCGCGATAAGGGCCATGCGAAGGTGAGGGTCGCGAATTCACGCACCTCATCGTACTGTTTTCCATTGTGGTCGCCGGGGATCTTGTCGACGTGTTGCGTGTACACCGAATAGACGCCTGGCGCGGGGGGCTTGAAGGCGACATGCCCTTGGTCGTCAGTCGTCAGCTCGTCGCCGACTAGATTGACGTCGATCGTGTTAACGGTGACGCGCGGTTGCGGCTTGCCGTCATGCAGCACGGTCAGCAGCACTTGGTCGCCGTCGAAGTGCGGCACGAATTCGAAACGCGATTGCCCTTGCATCGTAATGTGGTTCAATTCGTCGGGCTTGCCCGAGACTGCCTTGGGATAATGACGGAGCAAGAACGGTGTCTGCTGCGGGCGTGCTAGAACGCCGTAGTTCAATAGGCCAAAAACTTCGACGCTGCCCGATAGGGGCAGGTGGGCTCGCAGTCGATCGGTTGCTTTGGAAACGGCGAGTTCCTGCGGATCGCCGGTCGCGCTTTGCAGCCAGAGCTTTGTACTGGCGACTTTATCAATATAGCGCGGGTCGCCGGCGTCCGCTTTTTCGCTGAAATATACTTCGGCCGCGCGCCCGGCTTCGGCGGCCGGCAAGATGCGGACGAACAGGAAATGGGCCTGTGCGACCGTGGCCGTCAGATTCAGTGCCGCAAGAACGAGCAAGATCGATCGTGCAATGTGCGGTGACGTTATATGGCGTTTCATTGGCATGTTCCAGATTCTGCCCCAGAGGTCGAAAGCGGGGTCCATTGTACGCCAAACGAGCAGGCTTGCTTGCCGGCTTCCGAGCGGCCTGCGCTTGGCGAAGGATTTGCCCGAAGCAAAGCGCCAGGCCACAATATCTTGAAGAGTCCTGCGTCTCTAACGCACGGCTCAGTCGTTGGGTTCGTTTACCCCGTGCCGGAGGGTGCCATGTCGCCGAAGAAGATCGAATCGTTCGAGGAGTTCTGGCCCTTCTATGTGCGCGAGCACAGCTTGCCGAGCACGCGGATCATGCACTTTGTGGGCACGACGGCCAGCTTTCTGGTGATCGGCGCGGCCGTGGCCCTGCAAATGTGGTGGCTGCTGTTGGCTGCGCCGGTGGCCGGTTACGGCATGGCGTGGATCAGCCATTTCGGCATCGAGAAGAACAAACCGGCTTCGTTCAAGTATCCGCTCTGGTCATTTCTCGCGGATATGAAGCTGTGGGCTTTGATGCTCACAGGGCGTACGGGGGCCGAGGTGCAGCGCATCCTGGGCGCGCCGGCAAAATAGAAGTGCGACGTTCGATTTTAGTTTTCCATTTTCAACGTAATGCCTTCTTGCGCGGCCAGCATGATCAGGCTACGTTGAAAGTAGACGAACGGGATATGGTTGCTGCGTTGCCGCGACCAGTCGAAGCAGATATTCACCAGGTCGAGCGGCAGTTTTCCTTTGTCGACCAGATGCACCACGTGGTCGACGAATCTGAATTCCAGGGGACGCCGGCATTTTAGCCCCTTCTGCAACTGTTCCTTCAACGTGACCTGCACGTAGGGGCCGGTCGGGTTGACCTGCATGCTCTGCGGCCGGGCAACGTGAACCGATAAGGCGACGAGCAACACGCAAAACGCGCGCAACAGAACCTTCGCCATGATGGCTCTCCCGAAGGGGCGATGAAGGGGATTACAGGTAGATAGGCGGCGTGACTTGTACCTGCCAGCGTGCGTTTCCGGCAAGGCCGGTAGGGGCCGAAACGGCGCGCGTGTGAGGCCCGCCGGATACGCTTTTCGTGGTGCCCCCGATTTGCCCAATTTCCCGCGTAAAGTCGTCCGTGGCCAAGCTTCGGGCTTTGAACGAAACTCCCCCGCGACATAACATACACTTGTGAAGGCCGTTTGACCGACCTTGGCCGGCAAGCACTGCCAGCAAGCCAGTGTCAGTTTTGCGTATTCAAGCCCGCCGCTTTCCCTCCTTCCGCAAGACGATGCCCATGTCGCTGGCCAGTCGCTGGAACCTTGTCTGCTTTCTCATTTCGCTACTGGGCGCTTGCTTGGCGCTGCCGGTCGGAGCGTTGGCCGACGAGACGAGCACGACCGACGTTGGCATAACCAGCGCGGTGGCAAAAAGCGTGGCCGAGTTGAATTCGGATCATTTCGACGTACGTCGGCACGGCGCGGAAGCTTTGCAGGCGCTCGCGCAACAACCGGCCGCGCAACCGGCACTGGCGATCGAGTTGGAACGATTGCTGCTGGCTCCTGACACGCCCTATGAGGTACGTGCGCTGTGCGAGCCGATCTTGTCGCGGTTGCCGCCACCTGCCGAAGAAAACAGCCCACCGATCGCGGTTGAAGAGGTCGATCGCCTGATGCAGGACGTCGACGCCGCCTCGTATGGGCAACGGATGGGTGCGGCGCTGCGGCTGCAGTGGATTGCCAAACGCAATCCGCAATGGGCCGCGACGGTTGCAGAAAAGCTCAAGCAGCGATTGCAAGATCCGCAGCTCACCTCGGATACGCGGCGCCGGCTGGCGGATGTGCGCGAGGCGGCCTGGGTGCGTTGGCTGGCGAGTGATCCCGCCAATTGGGCCGCGCCGACGGCCACCGAGAAGCAGGTCGACCTCTGGTTGCAAACATTGACATCGACCACGGCTTCGGCCGTCGAGCAAGAATCGGCCGACCGCGAGTTGACGGACCTGGTGGTGTACGAAGCGTGGGCGCCGAAGCTGCGCGAGGCGGTGGAGAAACTGCTTCAGTCGCCTGACCTGTCGAGTGAGGCTATCGAGCGATTGACGCGACTGTCGGACCTGAGCCGGCCGGCGATGGTGGCAGAAATCTGGCAAGAACGCACCAACAACACACTGCAATACCTGTTGGTCGACGTGCCGCAGTATCCTGAGCTAGCGTTGCGGGCTACGCATTTCAGCCGCATCGACGATACGACGGCGCATTGCGTCAGCGGAAATTCTCTGGCCCCCGGCGATTATCCGGTGGGAGTGGCAATCCCCATCACGCATCCCGAGGCCGACTACAGCGAAGTGCGGATGTTCCAGCTCAGGAATTTGCCGAATGCTCGGCGGCGGTTGCTGTATGACCTCGTGCAATTGAAGCTCAGCCAGGAGCAGCGGCTGCACGAGTTGAGCGAGCGGACCACGGCCTGGATGACCGCCCAGAAGCGCTGCCTCAGCGAGCGCGAGATCGCGCTGTTGCGGCATCTCGACGGTCCGATCGTATCGCGGTTTGCCGGGCCGTATCTGCTGTCGATCGACGATCGGCCGAAGACCGAGGCCGAAGTCGCACAGTTTGCCGGTAGTGCCAGCCGACATACGCTGTTGTGCGCGGTCCTGGTTGAGATCGGCACGCACGAGGTTTTGCCGAGTCTGGTCGAGGCGGCGCGGCGTGACCGATTGCCCGTGCCCACCGAAGATCCTATGCCGCGAAACGGTCCCCTCGACGACAATCGTCGCGACGTACCACCTGGGTTGCGCTATCACTTCGGCTGGTTGGCCGCCTTCGCCATCGCCGAGCGCGATCCTTGGCCAGGGCTGGATGAATGGCTGGCGGGCATTCTTGATGTCTCGCAGCCGATCAGTAAGCTGCCCGATCCTCCGCCCGAGGTTGGCGCCACCGCGGCCGCGATGTTGCTGACGCGAAACGGTGAGAACATGGCTGACTTTGGAATCGCCGAAGTCGCGGATCAGGACTTGCGCGGGTGGGGCATTCCGGCCAGCCGCTTCACTACGCCAGCCGCGCGGCAACAGGTCCGCGAATGGTGGCAGAAGCGCCAAACGCAACCGAAGGCGCCCGACGCTTAAGCCGATCTTCTACGGCTGCTTCGCGCTGGTTGCCGTGCGAAGCGTCTGTGACAGCGGGCCGGCGATGGTTGTTAATGCCGCGATACCGCCGTTAGCTTCGGTGAGCTCGAGTTTCAATTGGTCGCCGCTGGCGATCGGCAGCAGTTTCTTCGCATGCTCGTCAAACTCGGGAACGGCTTCCCGTACCTGCGGCAACTGGCCCACGGTCTGGAAGAGTTTTTCGATCTCGCTCGCGAGTGCCGTTGCCGCTTCGGCGTCGGTCGATTGAATGATGATGCGGATTGCGACTTCTTCCGGCGGCAGGTCGATGGTGGTCGCGACCCAGGTGACTCCTTGGGTGAATGTTTTGGTCGGGCCGCCCCCGATGGATTGCGGTAGTTTTGGAACGAGCGTTTCGGCCAGCTTGCGCAACTCGGCCGAAGGGACAAACGCAAGTTGCACCGCGCCGGGACCCACGGCTGCAAACGCCGCGGCGATCTCGGGACGATCAACGGGCGGGGCCTTTTTCAGGCGTTCGATCGTTTCCGGGCTGCCCGTGATCAGCACGTCGCCGACGGTTTCGGTTTGCAACGTACGGCCGAAGTCTTTTTCCAAGTCGCGCCTGACTTCTGAGGAGATGGCCGCCGCGGGCGTATGTCCTTTCAGCGGCAGAGCGAGAAAGAAGGGGAGCCGCCCAAAGTCCAGCAGGCTGCTGAAGATATAGACGTCGACGGTCGCATCGTCCGGAAGCGCCTGCGTCAGCAACTTGATCGGCGCCACGTCGGCTTGCATGTGATCGCGCGACGCGTCGGGGAGTTCGAACAACTCGGCCGCCCAGTCAACGGTTTCCATCGCGTCAAAGGCCCGCAGGTCGATATGCCCGACGACCAGCGTTTGCCGATCCACAAGCGGTGCGATGAGCTCGGCCGAGGCTTCTCCGGCCGTGGCGCGATTTGCGCCCGCGAAGAAACTGCCAGTGGAAGTCAGGAGAATTGCGACCGCTAACATGGCGGAAGAGTTAAGGCGAGAGCGCATCGACAAACTCCGAAATTGGGACGACCAGCGCCGCGAGGACACCGTACATTCTAGTAGTCGCACAACGACCGCCAGCACGGCTTTCAGCGGTCCGCTTCGAGCAATACAGACAGCCGACGGCAAATCTCGCATTTTGCGAGCTCGCGCGCCGCTGTCCGACGCTGCGGCGGCTGGTTACGATTCTAATTGGTCTTGATAGACATTCTTACCAGTGCAGCGGCGGCAAAGTTTCAACCTGTTTCGTCCAGGGCATTGAATCGTGCGAGCCGAACTCACTCAGAACACCTTTGTCGTGCGACTGCTCACAGGGCAGGAGTCAGCTCGTGCGGTAGGTCGGCTTGGCCTGCTTGTGTGGCTAGCTGCAGTCGCATTGCCTAGCTCGCCTACGAGTTGCGCACGGGCCGGGGATGTGCCGCGCAAAGTCTCGGCCGGGGACGTCGAATTCAATCGTGACGTCCGCCCTATGCTGGCCGCTGCCTGCTGGCGCTGTCATGGACCTGACAGTGCCCAGCGCAAGGCAGACCTGCGGCTGGATCGCGAAGATGGTGCGAAAGGAGATCGCGGACAGAAGTCGGCGATTGTGCCCGGCGACGCCGCGGCCAGTGAAGTCATGCGGCGCGTCACCGCGGCCGATTCCGATCAGCGCATGCCTCCGCCGAACGCCGGCGAAGCTTTGACGGCTCAACAAGTCGAGACTCTTCGCCGCTGGATCGACGGCGGTGCGCAATGGCAGCCGCATTGGTCGTTTCTGGCGCCCGTGCGTCCGCCGATTCCGGCGGTGAAGAATGCGGCGTGGCCAAGGAATGAGATCGATGCGTTTGTGCTCGCGCATCTCGAAAGTGCGCAGCTTTCGCCAGCGACTGAAGCGGACAAGATCACGCTGCTGCGACGTGTGACGCTTGACCTGACTGGTTTGCCGCCGACGCCGGCCGAAGTCGACGCGTTTTTGGCAGATGAGTCGCCGACAGCTTACGAAACGGTCGTCGATCGATTGCTGAACTCGCCCCGCTATGGCGAGCGGATGGCGGCGCCGTGGCTGGACGCCGCGCGCTTTGCCGACACTAACGGCTATCAGACGGACGGCGAACGGACAATGTGGCGGTGGCGCGACTGGCTGATCGGAGCGCTGAACCGCAACATACCGTTCGATCAATTCACGATCGAGCAATTGGCCGGCGACTTGCTGCCGAATCCGACGCTCGAGCAGCGGATTGCCACCGGGTTCAATCGTAATCATCGCGGCAACGGCGAAGGGGGAATCATCGCCGAGGAATATGCCGTCGAATATGCCGTCGATCGGGTTGAAACCACGGGCACCGTCTGGCTGGGACTTACCATCGGATGTGCTCGCTGCCACGATCATAAATACGATCCGGTGACGCAACGCGAGTTCTATCAACTGTTCGCGCTTTTTAATCAGGTTCCCGAGCGTGGTCGCGCGGTGAAGGTGGGTAACTCGCCGCCGTTCTTAAAGACGCCAACCGTCGAACAGCAGGAACGACTCACGACACTTGAAGGGGAACTAACGGCTGCCACGCAACGCGTCGAGAACCTGCGGCCGCAGTTGGTTGCCGCGCTCGAGGCTTGGGAATCCTCGCAACCGGTTCTGGGCGAGAGCGACTGGTCGGTGACTGATGATCTAACGGTGCATTTGACGTGCGAGCCCAATAACGTTGGTACGGCTGTAGCGCAGAGCTCGGCCGAGAGTGGTGACGCGGTGAAGCCTGCGGTAAAAACCGATCAGCAGTACCTGCTGCGGAGCATTGATGGCGACCTGACGTTTCGCGCCGGCGCCATTGGGTCGGCCGTGGCGCTATCAGGTCACAATTACATCGATGCCGGCAATGTGGTCGACTTCGGCTATCTGGACAAATTTACGATTGCCTGCTGGGTCTATCGTGACGGTGCGTCGGACGGTGTGATTTGGTCGCGAATCAAGGACGAACCGGATGGCGCGGGGTACAACCTGCAGCTTGTCGAGGGACGCGTGCAGTTGAATCTCGTGCAGCGCTGGCTGGACGACTCGCTGCGCGTGGAAACGACGGCAACGCTTGCGCCGGATCGTTGGACGCACGTTGCGGTTACTTACGACGCCACGCGACTGGCGTCGGGCGTAAAGATCTACATCGATGGCGCGGTCCAAGAGCTGCGGACGATTACCGACTTGCTCTATCAAACGTTTGGTTCGAAAGAGCCATTTCGCCTGGGCGGAGGTGGGCCTGCGGGCCGATTGCGGGGGGCAATCGACGACGTGCGCGTGTATCGCGCTTTGCTTCCGGCTGAGCAAATCGAACTGATCGCCACGCCGGACAGTCCGGCCAAAATTCTCGCCACGCCTGCAGACAAGCGCATAGCGCGGCAAGTTCGCAAACTGCAGGCCTACTATGTCGCGCAGCATGCCGCAGTGGGCCTGCGCGCAGCATTCGATCAACTATCTTCGCTGCGGCGCGAGCATGAAAAGTTCGTCGATAGCATTCCGACCACAATGGTCATGGAGGACGTACAGCCGCGGCGCGATACTTTCTTGCTACGGCGTGGGCGCTACGACCAGCCGGGCGAGAAGGTACTGCCGGGGATACCCGCATTCTTGCCAGCGGCGGCGGAGAGCAGAATCGAAAACCGTCTCGGCCTGGCCCGTTGGCTCGTCGATCCGGCGAATCCGCTTACGGCGCGGGTGACAGTCAATCATTATTGGCAATTGTTTTTCGGGACCGGCCTGGTGAGGAGCGTCGACGATTTTGGTGCGCAGGGAGAATTGCCTAGCCATCCAGAATTGCTCGACTGGCTGGCGACCGAATTTCTGCGCAACGGCTGGGACGTCAAACGTCTGCAGCGAACGATCGTCACCTCGGCGACGTATCGCCAATCGTCAAACGTGACTGCGGAGCAGATGCGGCGCGATCCGGAGAATCGACTGCTGGGGCGCGGCCCGCGGCAACGGTTGTCCGCCGAGGCGATTCGCGACGCGGCGCTAGCGGCCAGCGGGCTACTGGTTGAGCGCATCGGTGGACCGTCGGTCAAGCCATATCAGCCACCGCGTCTGTGGCTCGAACTGACAGGCAATGTCGAGTACGAGCAGGATCACGGCGCCGATTTGTATCGACGCAGCATTTATACGTTCGTCAAGCGGACGGTCGCACCGCCAACGATGGTTACGTTCGATTCCTCACCGCGAGAAGCGTGCGCGGTGCGCAACACGCGCACCAACACACCGCTGCAGGCGCTTGTGTTGATGAACGATGTGACGTTCGTCGAAGCGGCGCGGGTTTTGGCAGAGCGTGTCATTATCGAAGCGGCGCCAGAGCCCGGCGAGCGAATCACGCGCGCATTCCGACTGGTACTGGCTCGACCTCCAACCGCTGCCGAGCTGGAAACGCTGTTGCGAAATTGGAGTCGGCAGTTGGCGCACTTTCAGCAGCATCCGGACGAAGCCGAGGCGCTAGTGAAGACAGGAGAAGCTGCGCGAAAAACGTCCGACGAGACGACCGAGTTGGCCGCTTATACGGCCGTGGTAAGTTTGATTTTAAATCTCGACGAAGCAATCACGAAGGAGTGAGCAGTGGACCCGCTCGCTGCGCAACAACTGGCCCTGACGCGTCGCGGCTTCTTGGGCCGCGCCGGTGGCGGTTTGGGTTCAATCGCGCTGGCATGGCTGTTGAAGTCCGAGCGAGCGGCGGCCGAATCGAAGGCGCAGGCCGAAAATCGCGCGGGAGGGCTGCCGGGCTTGCCGCATTTTCCGCCGCGAGCCAAGCGCGTGATCTACTTGTTTCAGTCCGGCGCGCCGTCGCAAATGGACCTGTTCGATTACAAACCGGCGCTCGACGGTCTACGCGGCACCGAGCTGCCAGAATCGATTCGGCAAGGGCAGCGCCTGACTGGCATGACCAGCGGGCAACACAGCTTTCCCGTGGCCAGCAGCGCCTTCCGATTTGCGCAGCATGGGCAGAGCGGGGCGTTGGTGAGCGAGCTGATGCCGCACACGGCCCGAGTCGCGGACGAGCTGTGCTTTATCAAGTCGATGTACACCGAGGCGATCAATCACGATCCGGCGATCACGTTTTTCCAAACCGGCGCACAATTGGCCGGACGTCCCAGCATCGGTTCGTGGGTGGCTTATGGGTTGGGGAGCGAGAACCAGGATCTGCCCGCCTTCGTCGCGATGATCTCGCAGGGAAGCGGCAATCCGGCGGATCAACCGCTCTATGATCGTTTGTGGGGAAGCGGCTTTCTGCCAACCCGTTATCAAGGAGTGAAGTTTCGCTCGGGCGCGGATCCGGTGTTGTACCTGTCGAATCCGGCCGGACTCGACGCGCCGGCGCGGCGACGGTTCCTGGATGACCTGGCAACGCTGAATCGTTCGCGGCTAGCCGAGACGGGCGACCCTGAAATCAATACGCGCATCGCGCAGTACGAATTGGCGTTTCGCATGCAGTCGGCGGTGCCGGAGCTTACCGCGGCAGCCGACGAACCGCAGCATGTACTCGACATGTATGGCCCCGACGCGAAAACGCCCGGCACGTTCGCGGCGAATTGTCTGCTTGCGCGCCGGCTGGTCGAACGGGGTGTGCGCTTCGTGCAGCTTTTTCATCGTGGTTGGGATCAGCACACGAAGTTGCCGACGCAAATTGCGGGTCAATGCCGCGACACCGATCAGGCCTCAGCCGCGCTCGTCGCGGATCTGAAGCAGCGCGGTTTGCTCGACGATACGCTTGTCGTGTGGGGAGGCGAATTCGGCCGCACGGTTTATTGCCAGGGGACGTTGACGGCAAAAGACTACGGTCGTGACCATCATCCACGTTGCTTTACGATCTGGATGGCCGGAGGCGGCATTCGTCCAGGCATGACGCTGGGAGCGACCGACGACTATTGCTACAACATTACGCGTGACCCGGTACACGTTCATGATTTGCACGCCACGCTCTTACACTGCCTAGGTGTCGACCACACAAGGCTGACGTTTCAACTGCAAGGACGTGCGTTCCGATTGACCGACGTGCATGGCAGCGTTGTCAGGCAGATTCTTGCTTGAAAGCTTATTATTACTTAGCAGAAACCATCCGGACTCTATCAACGTATGCTCGCGATTCGCACCATTCTGTTTTTGTCGCTGATCATGACCATGTTGACTCCTGCAATCGTGCGCGCGGACTTTCCTGACGTGGATCAACTATCGGATCGTGCTGACTTACCTGATCCGTTGGTGATGCTTGATGGCACGCCCGTTCGTACCGCCGGAGAGTGGCGCGAGAAGCGGCGGCCTGAGTTGATCAAACTCTTCGAGTGGTACATGTACGGCGCCGCTCCCGCAGCGCCGAAGTTTACCGCCCACGTCGATAGCGAGCATGAAGTGCTGGGTGGCAAGGCACGCATGAAGCAGGTGACGATTACGTTCGGACCGGCTGGGCACGAAAGCGACGGGCAGATCCATCTGCTGCTGTTCGTGCCTGCCGTGCAAAAAAAGCCGGCGCCGGTGCTGTTGGGCTTGAACTTCCGCGGCAACCACATGGTGATCGCACATCCGGCAATTCGCTTGCCGACGTTGTGGATGCCGAACGGGCCGGGCATGGAGAATAATCGCGCCACCGAGGCGGGACGCGGGCTTGAAGCGCCGCACTGGGGGCTGGATCAGGCCATCGATCGCGGCTATGCCGTCGCGACGTTTTATCACGGCGATGTGAAGCTCGATAAACCGACCTGGGATGATGGTGTGCCGGCGCTGTATTTCCAGTCCGGGCAATCCGCTCCAGGCGATCATGAATGGGGAACGATCGCGGCCTGGGCCTGGGGACTGAGCCGCACGGTCGATTATCTGGTCTCGGATCCGGATATCGATGGCAAGCGAATCGCGGTGTTTGGTCACTCGCGCAACGGCAAGACGGCATTATTGGCTGGCGCGCTCGATGAGCGTTTTGCGCTCGTAATTCCTTCACAGGCAGGTTGCGGCGGCACCTCGCCCAGCCGGGGGACGGTCGGCGAGTCGGTCGAGCGGATCAACACCGCGTTTCCGCATTGGTTCAATGCCACGTTCAAAAAATTCAGCCGCGCGACGAGCAAGCTGCCGTTTGATCAGCATTGCTTGATTGCGTTGGTTGCGCCACGCCCGGTGTTGTTGACCAACGCCACGGGGGACCAGTGGGCGAATCCCAGCGGCCAGTTCGAGATGCTCAAAGCGGCCGAGCCGGTCTTCAAACTGTTGGGGGCCGAAGGGTGCGGCGCCGGGACGCTGCCTCCGGAGAATGAGCTAGTCAATACGCACCTGGGCTACTTCATTCGGCCTGGTAAGCACGACATGAGCCAGGTGGAATGGAAGCAGTGGCTCGACTTCGCGGATAAGCAGTTGCCGAAGTAAGGTTTGCGCTACGGTGAAATACCGTCGCGTAAAATGGCTGCATTATCATTGCGCCAGCACTTGGCGGAGAAGTTTTTGTAAGTGCGATGTTCGTTTGCGCCGTTTATAATCCGATCTTCGGTTTGTAAACATCGTTCACCGGCGCGAGGTGTTCACCGTGCGCAAGTTCGCTTTACTTATCGTTGCGACGCTTATCGGCCCACCTGTGGCAAATGGGCAGCCGACTCAGTCATTTCTGACATTGCGGCTAGACAATTTCGTAGGCCGGCTGGTTGACGTGCGCGGTGAGCCATTGCCTGGGGCGCGCGTTTCTCGGCTCGACGCGAAGCGCCACCCGCTCGCCGGTGCCGAGGCTGTCACGGCCGATGCCAAGGGGGACTTCAAGTTGCCGGCGGTTCCAGGGCCGCAATTCGACGCGCCCGGCTTGACGTCTCTGGCTGTAGTGACTGCCGAAGGGAACTATTACGAAATCAACGCCGAGGTAACTCCCGACTTTCTCGGGCCTCAGGATATTTATGTTCCCACGTTCAAGGATGCGAAGGTCAAGGGGCCGGCGGACGTTGGCGTGGGAGAGTTGGCCGGTCTAGTGGTCGACCAAGAAGGTAAGCCGCTCGAAGACGTCGAGGTACACGTTTCGGACTGGCAGCCGACTTATCGAAAAAAGACCAATAAAGATGGCATCTTTCGTATCCCGATGCTGGGACGTGGCGCCAAGGTCGAAGTGCGGTTCAAGAAGCCCGGCTATTCGGCGGAAACGTTCATTCATCAGCCGACCGGCGCATCGGGTTGGGTCGTAGCGCTCGGCAATGCGACTTGCATCACGGGCACAGTGCGCGATCCTGACGGCAAGCCGGCCGGGGGCGTATCGATCCGCGTCAATCAACGGCCGAAGATGGCCGACGGTGTGCTCATTGATGCGATCTGGACCGAAACCAAGTCGGACGACGATGGGAAATTCACGCTCTACTTGCAGCCGGACATCTATGAATTGCGCGTGAAGTCCGAAAACCAAGGCGTCCTAAGGCTCACATCGCAGGTGGTGAATCGGGGTACGAATGAACTCGATCTCGATCTCACGGCGGGAATCGCCTTTCGCGCCGTGGTCGTCGACGCCGCGTCAGGTGAGCCGGTCTCGGGAGTTCGGCTGAGCAACTGGCAGCAGAGGGATATCGAGGGGCGTTCCAACGACGATGGGCTGCTGATTATTCCGGCGATGCTGCCCGGTGAATTTCAATTCGAAGTCAGCGCTGCGAGTTATGGTCGGTGGTGGTGCGAGGAATGTATTAGCGATTGGAACCACCGCACGATCAATAACGAGCAACTGAAATGGCAACGCAATTTCGATCGCCTTGATTTTGATCTGCGCCCGGGCATGCCGACGGCGAAGATTTTCGTCGAGCGTGGCGTTCGCATTCGGGGGCGCGTCGTCGATCCGGACGGTAATCCGGTGGGCGAAGCGACGGTGGCACCGGCCCTGACGGGGACCGGCAACTCGCTGACGGGGGATACGCGATACAGCGTGCCGACGAAAATGGACGGGACGTTTGAGATGTTGCTGCCAGCCAGCAACGACGCCCAGTACAACCTGGTCGCGCACGATGGCAAGTACAACGAGTGGCGCAAATGGGCCAACGGCGTGTTACCACCGATTTCGACCGTGCCAGGTCAGGAGATCGACGACGTCGAGATCAAGTTGACGCGCGGCGCCACCGTGCGGGGGCAAGTGACGGACGCCGACGGCAAACCGGTTGCCTTCTGCGAAGTGCGGGCGACGCCTAAGGACGCCCGAGAGAACCGCTACTACGAGCCGTCGGTGAAAACAGGGGCGAACGGAAAATTCGAGATCATGTTTATCCGGCCGGGCGAGCAATTGATTCAGGTCGTGCAAATGGCGCCGCTTGGGAGGCAAAATGCCGGAAAGTTGACGAGTGCAGTGACGCTGGCATCCGGCGAAATTGTGAATGATTTCGAATTCGAAAGCGCGGGAGCACCTGCGCTGAAATGATTCGATCTTGCAGACGGTGAACATTTCGCAGGGCAAGCGAACGGAACCAAAAGGCGGCAGATGATGGTTATGTTGAGACGTGCGCGATGTTACGTTCTTGTGCTAATGCTTCTCTTCGTCTCGCACGGAACGGCGCTGCGCGCACAAGTTGCGAAACGAGCGCCACCGGACACGCTGGAATTCATTGAGGGGCAACTGGTCGATGTGCAGGGGCGCAAGCTCGAAAACGCCACGGTGACGGCAATCTATATGACGCGCGCCGACCTGGTGACGACGCCGCCGGTCGTGGCGGACGGGCTCGGGCAATTCCGCATCCATAAGCAGGCGTTGCCGTTTCCCATCGGTGGCATGGCACATTTGATGGTGGAAACTAAGGAAGGTCAGCACTTCGAAGCCAACGTGTTGATCAACCGTGGGCCGCTGGTGGTGCACTTCCCTACCCGTATCGGCGCGAAGATCTCGAAGGTGGATGACGTCGCCATCGGTGAATTGGCGGGGACCGTGATCGATCACGACGGAATGCCCCTGGAAGACGTCACGGTCAACGAGGGATACGCGCATACCGGTCACGAGACGATCACGGACTCGAGCGGCCAGTTTCGGTTGAAAGGATTCGAACGCGATAAGAAGGTCGAAGTCATCTTCAGCAAGCCGGGCTATTCACCCGAGACGTTCATGCAACAGCCGACGGGCGTTGCTGGCTGGGTCGTGGCGCTGGGGAAGCAAACCTATTTGGAAGGAAAAGTCTCGACACCGGACGATAAACCGGCAGTCGGCGCCCTGGTACGAGCGAACCAGGGACCGAAACTTGGTAAAGGTTTCCGACGCTCGGAACTGTGGACCGAGACGAAGACCGACGAACTGGGGCAATATCGTCTATACCTGCAGCCGGACGCGTACTCAGTCGACGTCGAGGCCGAAGGGGTCGGCGTGGCGCGCTTCGACAAAAAACCGGTCAGCTATGGCGAGGTGCAGAAACTGGATGTGGTGTTGAAGCCCGGCGTGCAATTCCGGATCAAATGCATCGATTCGATCACGGGCGATCCGGTGCCGAGCGTGCGGTTGCATCACTGGCAGAAGAAGAAACTGAACGCCGTTTCGGATGCCGCGGGCGAGGTCGTACTCAAGAACTTAATGCCCGGCCGATTCGAATTCGATGTCGATCCTAAAGGGTACACACGCTGGTGGTCCGATCGAGCCATGAGCGAGTGGAAGCGCAAATCGATTGACAAGCCGGCACTCGGCTGGCAGCGCAATTTCGATGATCTCGACTTCGATCTATCACCGGGAATGGCGCCGGTGACGATTGTCTTCGAGAAAGGGGTTCGCATCCGTGGTCGCGTCGTCGACCCGGACGGTAACCCAGTGGCTGGTGCTACGGCGGCTCCGGCGCTGACCGCTACCGGCAATTCGCTGACCGGCGATACGCGCTTTAGCGTTGTGACGAAGGAGGACGGCACCTTCGAAATGCTTTTGCCTGCCAGTAACGAGGCGAAATACAACCTCGTCGCTCATGATGGCAAGTATCAGCAGTGGCGCAACTGGGCCAACGGTGTGTTGCCTCCGATTGCGACTGTGCCGGGGCAAGAGATCAACGACGTCGAGATCAAGCTGACGCGTGGCGCCACGGTGCGCGGGCGAGTCGTGGATGCCAACGGAAAACCGGCGGTACGTTGTGAGGTGCGAGCACATGCCGCGGATCTGCAGGAGAGTCGATATTACGATCCGACCGTCAAGACGAACGAGGACGGAGTCTTCGAGTTGAAATTCGTCCGACCCGGCGAGCAATTGATCCAGTGTGAGCCGATGTACCTCGACGCACGCCAGGGCCCGCCCCAGGCAACTGTGGTGCTGAACCTGATCGAAGGGCAAGAAGTCAATGACGTGAAGTTGGTCACGGGCGCCGATCCGGCTCAGGTTCGGGCTGGCAATTGAACATCGGGCCAGTTCGAGCCATGCGGATGACACGTTCGTAATGTGAGCGGGCCGCCGACGGCTGTGGACGCACGCCCCCTGGCCGACGACATTCCGGGGCGCGAAGCTGGGTGACTTTGTGTACGATAAGGGGCGCGTCGCCCGCCACGGCTCTCTACGGTCCTACCTGTTCGCGAAGACGAGTGTCCTTGATGCGTGTGCTTCTCTTTTTGCTGGCGCTGTTGCCAATCACTGTCAGCTCGGCGGCTGAAAACTGGCCCGAGTTCCGCGGCCCGCACGGCGATGGAACATCGACGGCAACGGGGCTGAGTACCACGTGGAGCGAGTCCGAGCACGTGACGTGGAAGACGCCCATCCATGGGCGCGGCTGGTCTTCGCCGGTGATCTGGGACCGGCAGCTCTGGATGACCACGGCCACGCCTGACGGCAAGCAATTGTTCGCCGTGTGTGTCGATCGCGAGTCGGGCAAGATTACGCATGACATTCTGCTGTTCGAAATTGCCGAGCCGCAGTTCCGACACGCGTTCAATAGTTACGCCTCGCCGACTCCGGTTATCGAAGAAGGACGTGTGTACGTGCATTTCGGTTCGCCCGGCACGGCGTGCCTCGACACCGAGACGGGCAAAGTCCTGTGGGCACGGCAGGACTTGCCGTGCAATCATTTTCGCGGTGCCGGCTCTTCGCCGATTCTGTACGAGAATCTGCTGGTCGTCGCGTACGACGGGTTCGATTTGAACTACGTCGTGGCGTTTGACAAGCTCACCGGCAAAACCGTTTGGCAGCGCGATCGCAACATCGCCTACGAGAACGACGATGGCGACCAGCACAAAGCGTATTGCACGGCACGCGTCGTCGAAATCGACGGCAAGCCGCAATTGGTCTATCCCAGCGCCGGTGCGACGATCGCTTACGAGCCGCGCACCGGCGAGGAAATCTGGCGCGTAAACCATGGCGGCATGAACGCCGCTTCGCGGCCATTGTATGGCGACGGGCGTCTCTACTTGAACACGGCCGACGGCGGCTTCAAGTTGTTCGCTCTGCGCGCCGGCGGCAGCGGCGACATTACCGACACGCACGTCGAATGGAAGTGCAAGGAGGGAGCGCCCAGCCGGTCCTCGCAGTTGCTGATCGGCAATCGCATTTTCATGGTCCACGACCGCGGCGTGGCGACCTGCCTGGACACGAGCACGGGCAAGCCCCTGTGGCAGAAACGGCTGGGGGGCGACTTTTCGGCCTCGCCGCTGTATGCCGAGGGACACATTTACTACTGCACCCAAGATGGCCGCACGTTTGTCGTGGCGGCGTCCGACGACTTCACGCTGCTGGCGACCAACACGCTGGACGATGGGTTCATGGCGTCGCCGGCCGTTTACGACAAGGCGTTGTTTCTGCGCACGGAGGCAAATCTGTACCGGATCGAGGATAAGTAGTTTACGAATTTACGATCGTGGGGCAGCGATCCCACCGGCATCGGCGCGTCACCAGGCGGTCCGCGCACGTGCCAGGGAGTTTGATGATGACCGCCATAGTGCGCGCGCTGCAGGCGTGCGATTCGGAGTGTTTCGCCCCCGCGCCGGCTATCGATCTTGACGGTGTTCCGCGCAGACGGTTTTTGCTGACGGTGGCGTCGGCTGTGACGGCGCTCTGGCCGGCGCGTGTACGTGGACAGGACGGCACGTCAGCTCCGCCTGCTAAGCCGCGCAATCCGCGGGTGCTGTTCATCACCAGCCGCGACGTGCCGCAGTGCGAACAGGAACTGGCTCGGCTACGTGCTCCGGATGGCGACTTTGCCAAACTGCGATCCGTGGGCTGGAAAATCGGGCCTGGGCCGGAGAATCATTTGCAGATCGTCGAGCACGCCGCGATTCCGGAATTGATCGGGCAGTTGAACGTGCGCGAGTTTCCCACAGTGGCCTGCGTCGATCACGGCGAGATCGTGCGGTCCTTCCAATCGGGCTGCACGACGCCGCTAGACATGTGGACCTTCGGCTGGCTGGCCAAGGGGGTGGACGAGCGCCCCGCATCGAGCGTGCCTGAGGCGGTACGGGCCGAGACGACCGGGCATTTTCCCTTGCGCGGAAATCACTGGTCCGTCGATGGCGATTGGTCGCCTAGCCGGGAGCGCGTCGTTGGCCATCTGCGTGGCCCGGCGCATGCGCGGTATTTGCTGGCGTCGTGGGACGTCGAAAGCTGGGCGTACGAGGAACTGCGTTCGCTGCACGACCATCTGCACGAGACCTACGGCGGCGGCGTGTCGGCCAGCCGGTCGAAATCGTCGAGCAGTGCGAACCAGTTTAGCGCTGGCCGGAAGATCACGGGTCGCTAGAGGCGGCCAGATGCTGGTCAATCTGGCGCGGGGCGGGCCGCCTCCCATTTCGCGGGCCATGTATTAGAATTCAAAGGCCTCGACTCGCGTACTCACTTCTGGGGAAATTCGATGAAAGCGTTACCCATGGCGGCTGTGGGACTTTTGGTGGTGGCGCTGGCCGTCGGTGGCTGCGCCTACAAAGGCTACAACGAAGCCATCACGCTGGACGAGAATGTGAAGCAGGAGTGGGCGCAGGTCGAGAACCAATTGCAACGGCGCTACGATTTGATCCCCAACCTGGTCGCGACCGTGAAGGGAATTGCCGGGCAAGAGCAAAAGGTCTTCTTAGGTATCGAAGAAGCACGTACCAAGTTCTTCAACGTCAAGGACTCTGGCACCGTGGCTGAAAAGGCAGAAGCCGCCAATGGCGTGGAACGGGCCTTGTCGCGGTTGTTGTTTCTGCAGGAGACGTATCCCGAGCTGAAATCGAACGAATCGTTCTTGAAACTACAGGATGAGTTGGCTGGGACCGAGAATCGATTGTCGGTTGAGCGCAAACGCTACAACGAATCTGTCGAGACGATGAACGTCTTCGTACGCAAATTTCCGAGCAACTTTTACGCGATGCTGGCGGGCGTAAAGAACGCCGAATATTTCAAGCCGGCCGAAGAGGCGAAGGAAGCTCCGAAAGTCGATTTCAACACGCCCGAGCCCGCGGCCAAGAGCTGACGCGCGGGAAGTCGTTGAGATGCTTGGAACGTAACACGGTTCCTCGCGGTGCCAGGGCGATGTCTCGATGGCCATGCTTTTTCCGCGGCACGCGGAATAAGCATGCTCGGGTATTGGAAATCGTCACGTCCAACTTCCCTTGCTGGCGCTGCGGGCTGGTGTGCGGCAAACCCTGCTGTTGTGACAGGCGCCTTACTCGGGACGGAAGAAGCGCAGCTCGACCGGTTCGCCGGCCACGCATATTGCGGCGCGATATTCGTCGGCGACGGGAAGATCCCTTACGGACCAATCGGTGTCGGGGCGGGCAGGGACGTGAATCTTGCGCCACGCGTTGTCGGC
Organism: Pirellulales bacterium; assembly: GCA_036499395.1. Lineage (NCBI taxonomy): Bacteria > Pseudomonadati > Planctomycetota > Planctomycetia > Pirellulales > Pirellulales bacterium. The sequence goes on along the minus strand of DASYDW010000121.1, from coordinate 83,392 downwards.
GAGTAACTGAGAGCTGACGTCGAACTCGTCGAGCGGCATCGACAGTCCGGTTCCGACGGCCTTGATCACGGCCTCTTTGCGCGTCCACAGGCGAAAGAAGCACTCCCGCGCGGCGCGATCGTTGTCGGCCTCGACGAGCAATCGCGTTTCGGCAGGCGTGAAATGATTGCGCGCGATCGCGAGTGCTTCAGGTACCTCGCGCTCGAATTCGATGTCGATGCCCACCTCGCGATCGAGCACGAACGCGTACAGGGCATAAGAACCGCGGTGCGAGACATTGAATTGAAGCGCCGGCGCGGCCTGTTCGAGGTCCGGCTTGCCGCGCAGGCCGTAGCGAAACGTGAGTGTCCTGCCATCTTGCCCCAGATATCCGGCCAACAACCGGCGCAGAATGCCACGCGCCGCAATGTAACGCTGCCGGTCACGCTCGAAGTGAAATCGCGCGGAACGCGCGTGCTCGTCGGTCGATAGCGTCGCGCCGAGCGCCAGGAGATCCGCGGGCGCAGGATCGATCGTGTCGCGCCAAACGTGTACGACGCCTGATGCCAGGCGGGGATGCTCGGTCGTGGGCTGGTAGCAATCAGGCATAGGGAGCCGTTTTTAGCGCGGCCTTGTGGGACCGGTACACAAAATCAAGCGCGGCCGGGATATCGGGATTATTCGCTACAAGTTAGCACAAACGCCCCTCCCGCTGACCCTCAACTGCCCGATCGAACTGCTGCGGTCTTCGGGGGGCTATTGGGCAGTGTCGCACGCTACCGATACGAACCATAAGGCATCGTGTTCGCGGGATGGATCCCGCTGGCAAGCAGCATTTGGCCAGGGATGGTATCGGATGGACGGGCGGCGCATCGGCTGGGCCTTGGGCCTGGCTCTATTTTGCTGGACCGCCGGTTGCAAGCATCCGGTGCAAATCGTGACGAACAATCGCGTCACGATGAACACCCCCACAGCCCGCGCGCAATCGCCGCTGGCTGTAATTCCCGTCACCCCGGGCGCGCCGGGCGTCGAGCGGCGCATCGCGCTGGTGGACGTCGACGGGTTGCTACTGAATCAGCCCATGACAGGGCTGTACAGCGAAGGAGAAAACCCGGTCGCGTTGTTTCGCGAAAAGCTGGATCGGATCGCGCGATCGGGCTGCTACGCGGCCGTGGTATTGCGGATCAACAGCCCCGGCGGCGGTGTCACGGCCTCGGACGTAATGTGCCATGATCTTCAAGAGTTCAAAGCCCGCACCCACCTGCCGGTCGTGGCATGTCTGATGGATGTGGGGGCCGGTGGCGCGTACTACCTGGCCACGGCGGCGGATCAAATCGTGGCCCATCCGACGACCGTCACGGGCGGCATCGGCGTGATTTTGAATCTGTATAACCTCGAAGACGCGATGGCACAGTTCAACGTGCTGGGGGCGCCGATCAAAGCGGGCGAAAACGTTGATCTGGGCACGCCCATCAAAGCACAAAGCGAAGAGGCGCGGGAAATCCTGCAGCGGATGGCGAACTCGTTTCACGAGCGGTTCCGGCGGATCGTGATCGAACGTCGGCCGCAGTTAGCGCAAGCACCGGCCGATGTTTTCGATGGCCGTATTTTCACGGCCGATCATGCCGTGTCGCTGGGCCTGGTCGATACGATCGGCTATCTGGATCAGGCCGCCGAGATCGCGGGTCAAATGGGAGGCGCGCCGGGGGCATCGCTGGTGCTGTTGCATCGCCCGAACGACGGCGCCCGCACCCCCTACGACGTCACGGCCAATGTGCCGCTACAGAGCGGTTTCTTGCCGCTAAGTATGCCGGGTCTCGAACGGGCCCGTCTGCCAACGTTCCTGTATATGTGGCAGCCTGAACCGACCCTCGAACGTCTGGGCGGACGCTAGCAACTGTTGGTCGATCATCGACCAATGCGGGGCGTGGCGAGCCACCTCGAACGGCCGCGCGGGTTCGCAATGCGTCAGGCCGAAAAAAACGCGGCGGAAAATCCGCGACTGACGGCGCCTCTCAAACTCTTGGTGCTTGTCCGCTCCATGGTCGACGCGGCGTCCGGTTTTGTCGATTATCCGGCCGATTTCCACGAGCTTCGCGGGACCGTGGCCCGCAAGATCGGAAAGAACATCAAGGTCGTGCGGGCGAATCTAAAATTGGGCGAAATGGGGCCCATTTTCTGCATCTACGAGGTTCGATAACCGATCTTCCCCGGTGAGATAGTCTGCGGAAGATGCGGTATTTTTCCTGACCTCGTACGCGCTCCCCCTGCGATGCGATTGATCACGCTCGTATATCGAAACATCACGCGTCGCCGCATTCGATCGGGTCTGACCGTCACCGGTATGGCCGTGGCGGTGGCGGCGGTCGTGGCGCTAGTCGGCATTGCGGATGGATTCAAGCGATCGTTCCTCGACATGTATCAGTCGCACGGTGTCGACATCGTCGTCACGCGCGGCCGATCGGCCGATCGAATGACGAGCGAACTGGACCAGGGGCTAGGAGCGAAGATCGCGCAATTGCCGCACGTCACGGCGGTCGAGTCGGTCCTACTGGACGTCGTGTCGCTCGAGGAACTAGGCCCGGTCGGCGTCGTGGTGCAGGGGCTTGAACCTGCCAGCTCACTCGTGCGCGAGCGGCAGCTAACCGCCGGAACCGCGGTGGCCGAGGGAGAAAAGCGGGTGGCGCTGCTGGGGCGAATCCTGGCGGCGAATCTGGGCAAGTCTGTCGGTGACGAAATCGAGATCTACGAGAACGAGCGATTCCGCGTTAAGGGGATCTACGACGGCGGCAACATTTTCGACAACGGCGCCATGATCGTGCCCCTGGTGGAGTTGCAGAGGATGCTCGATCAGCCGAGCCAGGTTACCGCGTTCAACGTGCAAGTCGACCGGTCGGCCGGCGAGTCGGCCGTGACCGACGTCGTCCAGGCGATCAACGCCCTGAGCGCGGGCGTTTCGGCCCTGGCCACCGAGAAATTTGTCGCCACGGACAACAAGATTCAAATCGCCAGCGCCATGGCGTGGAGCATTTCGGCGATCGCGCTGGTGATCGGTGCGATCGGCATGTTGAACACCATGATCATTTCGGTTTTCGAACGAACCAACGAGATAGGCATCCTGCGGGCGATCGGCTGGCGGAACGGCCGGATCGTGCGAATGATTCTGCTGGAGTCGAGTTTATTGAGCATCTTCGGCGGCGTGCTTGGCACGTTACTTGCAACCGCGATGACGTTTGTATTGAGTCGTGCTCCGGCGACGGCTGGGTTGGTGAGCGGTCGCGTCGCTCCGGCGGTCATCGCGCAAGGGATTTGCATCGCCTTATTGATCGGAATTCTGGGAGCCCTCTATCCGGCATTTCGTGCGGCACGCCTTCTTCCCACCGTGGCATTACGCCAGCAGGGTTGAATACCCCCTCTGATGTTTTACCCCCAAAGAGCTGCTTCAAGATGAACACTGGTCTTACGGAACAAGCGACGAACGTTTCGAACGAGCATCAGCTTCCCGCCCAGGGAGCCGGCGAGGTGGGACGCCGCGCGGCGAACCTGGTCGAGGTCTTTCGCTGCCGCGCTCGCGAGCAGGCGGACAAAATCGCGTTTACGTTCCTGGCCACCGATGAGTCGGCGGTTGTGGACCGCACATACGGCCAGCTCGATCAACAGGCGCGGGCCATCGCAGCGCACCTGCAGGCGCGCTGCCGGCCGCTGGACCGTGTGCTGTTGATGTATGACTCAGGCCTGGACTATATCGCAGCGCTGGCCGGCTGTTTGTACGCAGGCGTCGTGGCGGTGCCTGTCTTTGCACCCGATCCGACGCGTGTGGCGCGAACGCTGCCCAGGCTGGATGCCATCGTGCGCGATGCGCAGGCGGAAGTGCTGTTAGGGACGGCGTCCGACCTGGCTTGGGCCGGAGCATTGCTGGGACAATTGCCCGGCCTGGCCCAACTCGTGCCGAGTGACGTGATCGATCTGGCCGGCGCCGCGGACTGGAATCCGCCGCACTTGGATCGTGGCACGCCCGCGTTTTTGCAATACACATCGGGTTCGACCGGGACGCCCAAGGGAGTTCTTGTCCGCCATGGCAACGTGTTGGCGAACATGGCGCAGATGGAGGCGCTGATCGACGTCGACGATGCGCTGGCTTGCACCTGGCTGCCCGCATATCACGACATGGGCCTGGTGGGGGGCATCTTTCAATGCTGGTACAGCGGACGGCGGAACGTAATGATGTCGCCGCTGGCGTTTTTCCAGCAGCCGCTTCGGTGGTTGCGTGCGGCAGCGGATTACCGCGCGACGACGATCGCCGCCCCGGACTTTGCCTTCGACCTGTGCGTGCGCAAGATCAAGCCGGAAGAACGGGAGCAACTCGATCTGAGCTGCGTGCAATTGGCCCTCTCAGGCGCCGAACCGGTGCGCGCCGCGACGATCGACCGCTTTGTCGAGGCGTTCGCCGGGAGTGGAATTCAACGCCGCGTGTTCTCGCCTTGCTACGGCATGGCCGAGGCAACGCTGCTGATCTCCGCCACACAGCCACGAAGCGAGTCAACGGTGCGCAGCTTCGACGGAGCGCAGCTCGAAAGGAATCGCGCAGTGGTTGCCGCTGCGGATGACGCGGGAGCGCGAATGCTAGTCGGTTGCGGTCGTGGGCCGGAGAATCAGCGATTGCTGATCGTCGATCCGCGCACCTGCCACCCGCTCGAGGCCGGGCAGGTCGGTGAGATCTGGGTCGCGGGACCGCATGTGGCCAGCGAATACTGGGGACAGCCTGAAGCTTCGGCCGAGACCTTCCGCGCCGTCACGAGCGAAGGCCAAGGGCCGTTCCTGCGCACGGGCGATCTGGGCTTTCTTGACGGCGATGAATTGTTCATCAGCGGCCGCCGTAAGGACATGATCATCGTTCATGGGCGCAATTATTATCCGCAAGATATCGAACAAGCGATTGAAGCGTGCCATCCGGCGATCAAGCCGCGTGCCTCCGCCGCGTTTTCGGTTGACAACAATGGCCGCGAACGGGTCGTCGTCGTGCAAGAGGTATCGCGCCCGACGAAGGTCGACCTGGACGAAGTCTCGCACGCCGTGCGGCGAGCGATCTTCGAGACTTTTGAGCTGGCTGTCGATACGGTGGTGCTGATCCGCGCCGGATCGATTCCCAAGACCACCAGTGGCAAGATTCAGCGTCGCGCCTGCCGTGAGCTCTTCTTGAGTGGCGAAATCGACGTGCTGCTGTGCTCGGACAAGATCACCGGCAACGATTCGCAGGCGAGCTATGTCGCACCGCGCAATGACCTGGAACGCGAAATTGCGGACGTGTGGTGCGAAGTGCTGGGCCTGGATCGTGTGAGTGTCATGGATCGATTCTTTGATCTGGGCGGGACGAGCCTGCTGGCCACGCAGCTAATCAATCGTTTGGCGCCAACGCTGGGGGCGAATATTCCCCTGAGTGAACTTTTCGATCGGCCCACGATCGCCCAGTTGGCCGAACTGATCGCCTGCAAGCGCGCCGCGCAGCAGATGCATGACACAGAACTGTTGGCCTATCTCGACCATCTTTCGGACGACGAAGTCGATCGCATCCTCGACAAAGTCAACGCACCCTCTCCACCCAAGGCCTACGTGCGTGTTCCGGTGTTAAACCTGGATTACATCGTCCCATCGGATCGTGGATCGGAGAGCGCGGGGGACGCGACCTAGTACGAGCGACGACGAATGACACCTGACGCCCTGACTCCGACGCCGATTCCTGCCGATCGGTTGGCCGCGCTGTCGCCCGCCAAACGAGCGCTATTCGAGCGACTACGCAACGAGCACGCCGCACCGGCACCGAAGCGGACAACAGCGCGGCACGACCCGCGCGAGCCTGCGCCGTTGTCGTTCGGACAAGAGCGGTTATGGTTTCTCGACCAGCTTGAGCCGGGCAATCCGTTTTACAATGTCGCGATCGCCACGCGCCTGTCTGGCGAGATGGATAAGCAGGCGCTCGCGGCCTCGCTGCATGCCGTGATCGAACGTCACGAGTCGCTGCGAACAGTATTTCGCAGCGTAGCAGGCCGGCCCGAGCAAGTGATTTGCCCGACAGCCCGCTTTCAGATGACGCAGGACGATTTGTCGTCGCTCGCATTGTCGGCGCGGACTGAATCACTGGCCCGCCTGACGGACGCCGAGGCGGTTCGCCCGTTTGATCTGGCGCACGGTCCCTTGATGCGTGCGCGATTGGTGAAGCTGGCCGGCGACGATCATGTATTACTGCTGACGCTGCATCATATTATTTGCGATGGCTGGTCAATGGCCGTCTTGCGCCAGGAAGTTGCCGAAGAATATATGGCGCGGTGCTCAGGACGTGCATGCGAGTTACCGGCGCTCAAGCTGCAATTTGCCGACTATGCGATTCGGCAGCGAGAAGAGGCCCGCGGAACCAATGGCTCGCTCGACCTGGCGTTCTGGCGCGAGCAATTGGCCGATCTGCCAGGCCCGCTGTCGTTGCCATTTGATCGGCCCCGTCCGGCGGTGCAGAGTTTTCGGGGCGAAACTTGCCGGCGCCGGCTGAGCGGCAGCTTGCTCGACAACTTGCGACGCTTGGCGGCCGAAGAGAACGGCACGATGTGCATGGTGCTGCTGGCCGCGTTTCAAATCTTGCTGGCCCAATATGCCCGCGAGCGCGACATTTGCGTAGGAATGCCGATCGCTGGGCGGACGCGGCCCGAGTGGGAGCGATTGATCGGCTTTTTCGTCAATACGCTCGTGATTCGCGGGCGGTTGGACGAACAGCTCTCGTTTCGCGAATACCTGTCACAACTGCGCGGCACGATGCTGGCGGCCTACGAGCATCAGGATCTACCGTTTTCGCGCCTTGTCGATGAACTGGTTCCCCAGCGCGACCTGAGCCGCAACCCGCTCGTTCAGGTGATGTTCGTTCTGCAAAACATTCCGGTCGCGGCGCGGCAGATCGACGGGCTCGCGGTTACGGATAGCAGCTTCGACCATGCGCCGGTTGCAAATTTCGATTTGACGTTCAACGTCGACGAGCATGCGGACCGACTCGACTTGTCGTTGGTGTTCAATACCGATTTGTTCAACGCCGATTCGATCGAGCGAATGCTCGACGCGTACGTGACGCTACTTACGGGGATTGTCGAGAATCGGGAGTGCCCCGTCTTCGATCTGCCGCTGCTGCCCGCGGATGAGCGGCAGAAGCAGTTGGTTACCTGGAACGCGACCAAGATGGCGTTCCCGGCCGATCGTTGTATTCACGAGCTATTCGTCGAACAGGCCCGCCGAACGCCCGCCGGGATTGCTTTACGCTTCGAACAGCAAGATATCACGTACGACGAATTGGATCGCGGCAGCAATCGGTTGGCCCGCTATCTGATCGAACGAGGCGCTGCGAACGATCAACCCATCGGCGTCTGTCTGGGGCGCTCGCCCGAGATGATTGTGACATTGCTGGGCATTTTGAAAGCTGGCGCGGCCTACTTGCCGATCGACCCGCTTTATCCGGCGGCTCGTCGCGCGGCGATGGTCGAAGACGCCCAGTTGCGATTCATCGTCAGCGATAGCGAGATCGCGAAGTGCCTGCCAGGAGGAAGCTTTCAGACGGTGCTGCTGGATGATGATTCGCCGGACATCGCCCAGTACAACGATGCGCCGCTGGAAAGCAAAGCGGATCCTGACCACGTCGCCTATGTCATTTACACCTCGGGCTCGACGGGGCTGCCGAAAGGGGCCGAAGTTGCCCATCGGGGGCTGGTGAATCACGCGACCGAGCTGGCGCGGCGTTGCGACCTGCGGCCGGGCGATTCGTTGTTGCAGTATCTGTCGCTGAGCTTTGATGCGGCGATCGAAGAGATTTTTCCGACGCTCGTCAGCGGCGCGACGTTGCATTTGCATCCGGCGCCGGCCGAATTGTCGGGACGCGTTCTGCTGGAGTGGTCCCGCGACCAGATGGTTAACGTCTTGCATTTGCCGGTGGTGGTGTGGTCGTCGCTGGTCGATGAACTCACTGCATCCGGCGGTGCGCTGGGTCGACATTTAAAGACCGTGGTGGTCGGCGGAGACAGCCTGGCGGTCGAGCAAGTGACGCGCTGGCAACAAGCGATCGGCGAGACTTGCCGCCTGCTGTTTGCTTATGGCGTTACCGAGGCGACGATCACAAGCACGCTTTTTGATCCGGCCGAGAGCTTGTCGGCCACGGCATCGAATTGCTTGCCGATCGGTCGACCGATTGCGAATACGCGTGTGTACGTGCTTGACGAGGCGCGCCGTCCGCTTCCCGTGGGAGTGGCGGGCGAACTGTATATCGGCGGAGTCGGCATCGCACGCGGTTACCTGCGGCGACCGGAACTTTCCGCCGAGCGGTTCGTGCCGAATCCGTTCACTCAAAATGCCAACGAGCGTCTTTATCGCACGGGCGACATGGTGCGTTATCTGCCGGACGGAAACCTCGAATTCCTGGGGCGCATCGATCGGCAAGTGAAAGTGCGCGGTTATCGCATCGAGCCGGCCGAGATCGAAGCGGCGTTGCAACTTCACCCGCGCGTGCGCGAAGCGATCGTCGTCCCCCGCGGCGCCGGCGAAGCCAAACGCCTGGCCGCGTATGTCGGTTGCGGGGCGGGTGAATTGCCCACCGCCGAGGACGTGCGACAATTCCTGACGGCGCGCTTGCCAGGGCACATGTTGCCCTCGGCGATCGTCGTGCTCGATGAATTACCGCGGCTGTCGTGTGCCAAAGTCGATGTCGCGGCGCTACCGGAGCCGGCCTGGGAGCGGAAGGCGAACGCGTCTCAATTGGCGGCGCCGTCGACCGATGCCGAGCGTGTGCTGGCCACCGTCTGGGCCGAAGTGCTCGGGCGCGCGCAGGTCGGCATTCACGATAATTTCTTTGACATCGGCGGTGACTCGATTCGCAGTATCCAGGTCGTCGCCCGGGCTGGCGCGGCCGGGTGGCGGATCACGCCGAAGCAACTTTTTCAGAATCAAACCATCGCCGAACTGGCGCGCGTCGCGGAAGCGGGGGTCGCGATCTTCGCGCCGCAGGAACCGATCGTTGGTCGGGCGCCGCTCTTGCCGATTCAGCACGAATTCTTCGCTTTGGCAACGATCGATCCGCATCATCACAATCAGGCCGTGATGCTTTCCGCGGCGCGGTCGGTCACGCCAGACGTGATCGACCAGGCACTGCGCACGATTGTGCGACATCATGATGCGCTGCGGTCACGGTTCGTGCGTGCGGCGGACGGCGCCTGGACGCAGACGATCGTCGCGCCCGAGGATTGCCGCATCTTGGAAGTGATCGACCTTTCAGCGTTGGATGTGGCGGCGCAGACGGTCGCAATTGAGAGAGCCGCCGTAGAGACGCAAGCCTCGCTCGATATTGAGCAGGGGCCGGTCGGACGATTCGTCTATTTCGACCTCGGCCCGGACCGGCCGGCGCGATTGCTGGCTGTCATTCATCACTTGGTGATCGATGCGGTGAGCTGGCGAATTGTGCTGGCTGACCTGGACATGTTGTGTCATCAACTGGCTACGGGTGTGCCGGCACAGTTGCCGCCAAAAACCACGCCCGGGGGGGAATGGGCGCGCCGCATAAACGACCTTGCCGCGCAAGACGAGGTGCGTGCCGAACTCGACGCCTGGCTGTCAACCGGCGCGAATGCCAGCCCGCTGCCTTGCGACGGTGACGCCGGCGAGAATCTCGTAGCGGATGCGGAAACCGTTTGCATATCGCTCGACGTGGCTACGACCGAAAAGTTGCTCGGCGAAGCGCAGACGGCTTATCGCGCCCGATCGCATGAAATGCTGCTGGCGATGTTCGCGCAAGTCGTCGGGAAATATTGTAGCGGCGCGGTGCGGATGAATCTCGAAGGGCATGGCCGCGAAGATTTGTTTGCCGATGTCGACTTGTCACGCACAGTCGGTTGGTTCACGGCGCTTTACCCCGTGCGATTCGACGTGCCTGCGAATGCTTCGCCGGGGTTTGCGGTCCGTGCCATCAAAGAGCGATGCCGGGCGATCAGTGATGGTGGTTTGGGTTACGGACTGCTGCGTTGGCTGGCGGATGAGGCGACGCGACAGAAGCTAGCGACAATCGCGCCCCCTCAGGTGTGCTTCAACTATCTGGGGCAATTGGATCACACATTACCTCAGGATGCATGGTTTACGCTGGCCGCGGAGTCGCCTGGCCCCATGGTCAGTCCGCGGGCCGCGCGCGGTCATCTATGGGAGATCATCGCTTTCGTGCGTGACGGGCGTCTGCAGATCGAGTGGCATTACAGTCGTTTGGCACACCGGCTCGACACGGTCGAGCGGCTGGCCGGTGAGTTTATCGACGCGCTCGCGGAGCTCGTGCAACATTCCGGCGGCGAGGATGTTCAGGCGATCTCGCCGGTGGATTTCTCGCTGGCCGAGATCGATCAGGACGATTTCGACGCCCTGAAGAACCTGCTTGCAGATTGATCAACCTAACGGAATCGATCGCCACAATGAAAAATGTCGCCGATATCTGGCCGCTTGCCCCATTGCAGGAGTTGATGCTCGCGCACGCGCTCGCGGATCCGAATTCCCGGCTGCTGAACGAACAGCTTAACTGCACGATCCGCGGCACGCTGGACGGCTCGACATTCAAGCAGGCTTGGGAAACGACCGTTGCTCGGCACGCGATGCTGCGCGCCTGCTTCGCCTGGCAAGGGCTGAAGAAGCCGATGCAGGTCATCCGCCGCGCGGTCGAGTTGCCGTGGCGCGAGTTCGATTGGCGCGATCTCGACGAAGAAGAAATGGCAGGACGCCGCACGGAATTGCTTACGGGCTCGCGCGATGAGTCGTTCGATCTAACGCGGGCTCCGCTCGTTCGCCTTGATCTTGCCCGCCTTGGCGAGCAGGAATGGTTGTTTGCTTGGACATGCCACCATCTGGCGCTCGACGGATGGTGCCTGGGCGTGGTGCTGCGTGAAGTGTTCGAGTGCTATGCGAACCTGCGCGCCGGGCGGGCGACGCTGCTTTCGCCACCGGGCAACTTCGCCGACTATTTGAAATGGCTCGCGAGGCAAGACTCGGTCGTGGCGGATAAGCACTGGTGTGGTGAACTTGAAAACCTTTCGTCCAAGTCACTCTTGCCGCCGGCCGATCAGGTGAATCGCGGATCGACGATCGTTGGCCATGGGGAATGCGAGAAACGGCTTGGGCAATCAGAAAGTGCCCGGCTCGCACAATTGGCCACGACGTGGCGCACGAGTTTGAGTGCCCTTGTCGAGTCGGCGTGGGGGATTTTGCTGGCTCGCCATTCGCGTTCCCAGGATGTGAGTTTCGGCGTCGCGGTGTCGGGCCGGGCGCCGCAAGTTTCGCAGGTCGAAACGATCGTGGGCCCTTTTGCCAATAACGTGCCGCGGCGCGTGACGATCTCGCATGACGATGCCGTGGCCACGGTCTGCCAACGGCTGCAGCAAAAGCAGATCGAAACGCAGCCGCTGGAGCATTGTTCGCTCGAACAGATCGGCCGCGCAGCCGGACGTAGCGACGGCCGGCTCTTCGATTCGCTGGTGGTGTTCGAAAACTATCCACTGCCGCCGGGCGAGGCGTTTACGTTCGACGAGATCACGATTCGCAACCTGCACGGTACAACGACGTCGAGCTACCCGTTGACCTTGATCGCGATGCCGGGGCGCGAGCTGGTATTGCGGCTGTTGTACGATCGACAGCTTTACAGTGACGATTTTGCGGCGCGGATGCTTGACCAGGTGATGGTGCTACTGAAAAGCATCGCCGCGCGGCCCGAAACGACGGTTCGCGAGTTGCCCCTTGTCGAGCAGGAAGAACTCGAATTGCTGGCGTGTCTGGACGAGCAGGGGCCCGTTTTGCGCGTGCTCGATGGGGCGCGACAATTGGCGTCCGTGGGCATGCCGGGTGATCTGTGGGTATCGATCGCGGGGAAGGGTACGTCGCCCACGCAGGATCAAATCGTCGATCCGCTCGATTCGCGAGGCTTGCGGATGCTGCGTCCCGTCGGATATCGCGCGGTTCGTGTGGCTGACGGCGAACTTGAGTTTTTGGGACCCGTCCGAAGTCGCGCGTCGTTCCAGAAAAAAGACGAAGCAAACGCGGGGCAGGGGAGTGTCATTCAGGTTGGCCGCTACGCGGTCGACCCGCTCGAGGTTGCCGCGATCTTAACGCTTTGCCCGTTGGTCAGGGACGCGGCCGTGATTGGTTACACGGACCGCAAGGGACATGAGCAGTTGGCGGCGTACGTCGTGCCGCGATCCGATTCGTCGGTCGCCGTGGCCGCAAACGGAAATGCGCTAGTCACCGAAGAGCTGCGTCGATTTCTTGCCGCGCGAGTGCCTGATGAGATGATTCCTCGCGCTTGGCGGACGGTCCATGAACTGCCGTATGACGAACGGGGCAGGCTCGACACGTCGGCGCTGCCGCCTGCGTTCGCGCAACGCAGCGAAGGCACGCATCCCTACGTCGCACCGCGCGACGTGTGGGAAGAACGTGTGGCGTCAATCTGGTCGCAAGTTCTGGGCGTCGAGCCGATCGGCGTGACCGACAACTTCCTGGACTTGGGAGGGCATTCCAGCTTGGCCGTGGCACTGGTCGCGCGACTGGACGAACAGTTCGGGCGCAGATTGCCGCTAGCGGCCTTGCTCGAAGAGCCGACGGTCGAACACCTGGCCCGGCTGTTGCGCGAAGCGCCCGCGGGCGGAGCGAACGCACTGGTCGTTCCGCTACGACCTGCTGGTACGGGGACACCGCTGTTCTGCGTTCACCCGGCCGGTGGCACGGTGTTTTGTTATCTGGAGCTGGCGCAGCATGTGGATCAGGATGTGCCACTGTATGGCATTCAGGCGCAAGGGATCGACGGCGCCGTGGCGCCGCACGATTCGATCGAAGCCATGGCGGCCGATTACATCCAAGCGATGAAAGCCGTTCAACCGCACGGCCCTTACCAGGTGTGCGGCTGGTCAACCGGCGGCGTGGTGGCCTTCGAGATTGCACGGCAGTTGACGGAACAGCAGGATCAGGTGGCTTTCGTCGGACTTATCGATGCGGCGATTCCGAGTGCAGATCGGGCGCTCGACGAAAACGACCTGGTGCCGATGTTGCAGTTGATGTTCCCGACCGAGGATGCCGACCGTTTGCAGGCGTTGCGCGATCTGCCGATCGAAAAGCAAGTTGAATACTTCCAGCAACGGGCGCAAGGTGCCCGGCTGTTGCTGGCCGGCGCGGGGGCCCGCGGCGCCCGCGCGGTGTACGATGTGTTCGAGGCGAACATGAAAGCCGTGGTTGCCTATCAGCCGGGGCTACTACGGGCGCCGCTGGTGCTGATTCGCGCCGAGCAGCACGCCACGCCGATGCATGCCGATCCGCGGTTGGGGTGGGGACCGTGGGGGTTGGGAGGGATCGAAACCTTCGATATGCATGGTAGCCATTTGACGATGCTGCAATCTCCAGCGGTCGAAGAGCTGGCAGCGATCTTGAGCGACTGTTTGTCGGCGGCGACGGTGCGGCACGCCGCGGCCGAGATCTATTGCTCGGCGACCTAGCATGAAGCTGACGGGGCTGAGACACAGCCTGCGACTCGTCGTACCGGCAGACTCGTCTTCTTTATTTTGCTCTGCCGGGTAAATTGTTACGGCATGACTGCTGCGCAACCGGTTCTGATTCTCGGCGCTGGAATTAATGGCGCCGCGATTGCGCGCGAGCTGGTCCTCAACGGCGTGTCGGTCTGCCTGGTCGATACGGCCGATTTGGCCTTCGGCGCCACGGCCTACGCGTCACGCCTGATTCACGGCGGGCTGCGCTACCTGGAATATGGCGAGTTCGACCTGGTGCGAGAATCGCTTGCCGAGCGGACGCGGCTGCTGCGCTTGGCGCCGCAGTTCGTGCGACCGCTGCGATTGTTCATTCCGATCGAGAATCGCTTTGGCGGATTGTGGCGTTCGGCCGAACGATTCTTGTTCAAAGGGAATCGCTCATCCAAGGTCGGCAAACCGGCCGAGTCGCGCGGGCTGTACTTGGTGCAGATGGGACTGCGGATGTACGACGCGTACGCGCGTGATCCGTCACTGCCCAAGCACGCCACGCATCGTCGCGACCAAGAAGACGCGATTCTCGTGAATCCGAAGTATCGCTGGCTTTGCTCTTACTACGACGCGCAGATTCGCTTTCCCGAGCGATTCGTGCTGGCGATGTTGGACGATGCCCGAGAAGCTGCCAAGGCCGCGGGAACGCGTTTCGACCTGATGAATTATCATCGCGCCGAATTGAACGGGCGCACGGCGACGATTCGCGCGGCCGATACCGGTGCAACGGTTTCTTCGTTCGAACCGGCCGCTGTGATCAACGCCACCGGCGCGTGGGTCGACATGACGCTACAGCGTCTGGGGTTGCGCTCGGATCGGTTAATGGGGGGAACCAAGGGAAGCCACATTGTCACTTGGAATCCTGCGCTGCATGTGGCGCTAACGCATAACGGCCAATCGTACGCCGGACTATATGCCGAGGCGGCCGATGGGCGGCCGGTGTTCGTGCTGCCGTTTGGCGATGCGTCGTTGATTGGGACGACTGACAAAGAATACGTAGGCGATCCCGCGGACGCGACCGCCCGACCCGAGGAGATTGATTACCTGTTGGCGACGGCCAATTCGCTGCTGCCGCAGGTGAAACTGACGCCGGCCGACGTCGACATGCATTACAGCGGTGTGCGACCGCTGCCCTACGTGGGCGAAGCCACGCCGGCGTCGGTCACGCGACGGCATTCGTTGACCGAGAATCACGATGCACCGCTTCCGTTTTATTCCGTCATCGGCGGCAAGCTCACAACTTGCCGATCGTTGGCCGAGGAGACCGCGGCATTGCTGCTCCAGCGGTTGAACCTTCCGGTGAAGGCCAACAGCGAGCAGCGGCCGATCCCGGGGGCGGCTGGTTTTCCAGCAGACTCACACGATCAAGACGCGCTCCGGCAACGGCTGGCGGCACAGCTGGGTTTTAGCGACGCTGCAATCGCCGCGACCTGGGAGTTGTACGGCACCCGATGCGAAGAGGTGCTCAATGCCTTTGCCGACGATCGGTCGATCGTCCCGGGCACCGAGACTCCGACGGCCGTAGCCCGATTCGCGATTCGTCACGAATGGGTGCGAACCCTATCTGATCTCGTTGAGCGGCGCCTGATGTTGCTGTACCATCGTCACCTGTATGAGGGGACGCTGCAGCGCTTGGCACAATTGCTGGTCGACGAGCATGTCATTTCCGGCCAGCAGTTGAATGACGAAATCAGTCGCTGCGCGCAGCGCCTTGAAACGCGGTTTGGCAAGCACGTCATCTCGGGCTCGCCTTGATTCACATCTAGCGCGGAGGGCGGCAGATGCTACGCGGCACGGCGCGTGAATGCGCGGCAGAATTCCTTGGCACCCTGGTGCTGGTCACTTTTGGCGTGGCGGTGGTCGCGCAAGTGGTGCTGGGCGAAAAATCCCACGGTGAATACCTGTCGATCAATCTCGGTTGGGGATTGGCCGTGACGATGGGGATTCTGGTCGCCGGGGGCGTTTCGGGCGCCCATCTAAATCCCGCCGTGACGCTGGCCGTGGCCGTGTGCCAGGATTTTCCGTGGCGAAAGGTCTTGCCGTATTGCCTGGCCCAGACGGCCGGTGCGTTCGTTGCCTCGGCAATTGTGTTCGGCGTGTATCACCAGGCACTGGTGAACTTGGCGGGTGAAACGCGCGATCAAAGTACGGCCGGCATCTGGGCCACTTATCCACAGAATTACCTGACACTTGGCGGCGGGCTGATCGATCAGGTCGTTGGTACGGCGCTGTTGGTCGGTGTGGTGTTTGCCATTGGGGACAAACGCAATGCGAACCCGACCTCGTTTCAAGGCGCGATTGCCGTGGGATTGCTGGTGGTGTTGATCGGTATGACGTTCGGATTGAACGCCGGATATGCGATCAATCCCGCGCGCGATTTCGGCCCGCGGCTGTTTACCGCGATCGCCGGCTGGGGACCGGAAGTGTTCCGCTGGGGCAACGGCTTCTGGTGGGTGCCGATCGTCGGTCCGCTGGCCGGCGGCGTCATCGGCGGTTGGCTGTACCTCGTGCTAGTCGGCCGGCAGCATCCGCCCGAGGCTTAGTCGACATTCGCTTGCATTAATTGCTTGATATTTTCACGATTGCAGAAAGATCAAAGTCCAAGCCGGTACTTCCGACGCCATCTCGCCTGAACTCTACGCGCACGCGACGTTCGTCGATATCAAATCCGTTGATGAATTGAAAATACGGCCCATGAGCATGGACGGACACATCTCCGAACTTTGAATAGCCCGTTTCCGGCCAAGGGACTTCTCCCTCAAATGGGACGCAAACACGGAAATCTATTCGGCTTCCATTAGAAAGTCGCACGACGTTGATTGGGAACTCGAAGAGCTTTTCGTCCTTCTTTCGCACAAAGCCACCGTCAAGCGTTCGGATCAATATTTTATCATTGAATGCTGCGGCAGTCGGTTGCGCATCGGACGAAAGCCAAGTAGCGTCGCGCTCAAAATCGAACTCGCGGTACCATGCGACCCGACAGAGGCGGTCTTCTGTGTTGTGAAAGCTATGGCGGAAATCTGGTTCCGCATGACCGAGATGCACAAGGCTCCCCCGGCCACAGGTCCACACAGCACCGCTCGCAGTTGCTCGTTGCGGCCACCCTTCAACCATGCTTGGCAGATTTGCTGCTGCCTCTACTTCGCCTTCATCGCTGACCTGATACACGATGCAGTCCGAATTGACTTTCGCCCACGGGCCTTTGCGGCCTCGTGCAACGGCGACGTAAAACCCTCTCTGCTCACGCGGCATGATTGGACCAGCCACGATGGAACCTTCAAATTGCTCGTCAAAAGCCTTCCGAGCAGCATCGACGATGGCTTTCGCCTTTGCGGCCCGATCGCGCGTCGCCTCTTGCTCTTGGGGACTCTCATCCTCTTCGGGTATCGCTTCCGCCTCCTGTGTGACTATGTAGTCGATACCTAATCGATCGATGTAGTGTTCGCACACGCTCGGCCCAATGAAACCACGTTCAAATTCCCAAACGCGTGGCAGGCGCCAGCGCAGCTCGCCGGTATCTATTTCCAAGGACACGAGTTCCTGAGTCTTGCCCGCGCAAACGAGAAGAATGTCGTCTCGAAGAATGCTCAGATGCTGGATGCTATTGAGACGCGACCCAGCACGGAGAGAAGTAAACACGCGATATGGAAAATCGAGTTTGTTGCCTTGCCATGAAAACTCCTTCGTCCATTTGGGTTCGTTGGATCCGGGAGTAAAGCAACAGACTCGGTAGCCGTCGACGTCCGGTTGCGCATGAGGCTTGTTTAATCGGATAACGCTAAACACAAGCACGAACGTGGCACTTTCTGTGGCGAGCACCTGCCCAACGACGTCATCTTCACGGCTCGCGTTGTCGATCGGCAGCTTTGTTGCGGGAAGCGTCAGCGGCGAAAGCCACTTGTGCGTTTGCAGGTCAAGACGCCGAATGGTTGCACGCGGCCATGCGCCCACTGTGTCGTGCGGGGTGTTGGCTGCTAACAGGTAACAGACGGTATCCGTGGCATCTAGCCAGAGCACTTGTGACTCGTCATCCGTCGTGGCGGCCCATCGTGTGGCTTGGGTAATTGGATCGATTTCTTGCACGGAAGTCCCTAGCACCTTGAAGCGGCGATTTCCCGCGCCACGCTCTGACGCGAACTTTTCTAAGACGCGGAGCGGTCGAAGCGTTTGTGATCCAACCTCTATGCGCGCTTCAGCCCACCGGGCATTAAACTCAGCGGGTTTTGCCAGCTGCGCGACCGCTGCAACAACTAAGCACGCTAGTGCGACCGACATCTGTATTTTCATCGATTTCAATCGTGGATTTGTGCTTGCTGACAACGAACACATCCGCAATCGCTGTCGCCCCTCCGGGGCTTTTGACGCGCGAGAGACGTCACACCGTGGGCTCGCGACCACGGCTACACGCTGTCGCCCCTTCGGGGCTCGACCATTATTTTTGCTTCGATGTCCGATAGCGCGTGCATCAGGTTACTCATGCCTGGAGCGTTTACTTCAGCACGGGGCAGACGTCGAGCCATTCGCGGTCGTCGCGGTACATCCACTTCGTGGACTCGGCGGGCCCCCAGCCCCCTTGTTCGTACGTCGCCATTTCTGGTTCGCCGGTTTTTTCCCAGCCAATGCGAATGGGGTCGATGATGCTCCAGGCCAGTTCCACTTCGTCGCTGCGCGCGAACAGACTGGCATCGCCCGAGAGCACGTCCAGTAGCAAACGCTCATAAGCCTCGGGCATGGCCTTCGGGTAGTCGGCACAAAAGCGGTATTCGAGATCTGTCGAGCGCATTTTCATGCCGGCGTCGGGCACCTTGGTCTGGAATTGCAACTGCATTCCTTCGGCCGGTTGAATGTGAATCACCAGCCGATTGCTGGCGCCACGGTGATGGCCATGATTTGGGAAGAGCATGTGCGGCGGCTCACGAAATTGAATCACGATTTGCGTCGTGCGGCAGCTCATGGCCTTACCGCTGCGCAGATAGAACGGCACGCCTTGCCAGCGCCAGTTGTCGATATGCAAGCGCGCGGCGGCGAACGTGGGGGTCTGGCTATCGGGCGAGACTCCTTCTTCCTGGCGGTATCCGTCGTATTGGGCGCGAATCGTAGCCCCGGCCACGGCTTCGGGCGCGAGGTGGCGAACCGATTGCAGGACTTTGACCTTTTCGTTGCGTATCAGGTCGGCGTCGAACCGCGCCGGCACTTCCATCGCGGTGACAGTCAGCAGTTGCAGCAAGTGATTCTGAAACATGTCGCGCAGCACGCCGGCCGATTCGTAATAACCGCCGCGGCGACCGACGGGCACTTCCTCGGCAGCCGTGATTTGCACGTGGTCGATGAAGTTGCGATTCCAAAGCGGTTCGAAAATTGAGTTCGCGAAACGGAACACCAGGATGTTCTGGACCGTTTCCTTGCCCAGGTAATGGTCGATACGATAAACCTGGTTTTCGGAAAAGACGCGATGCACGGCGTCGTTCAACGCGCGGGCGGTTGCCAGATCCGTGCCGAACGGCTTTTCGATGACGATTCGCCGCGGGCCGTGCGATTGATCGGCCATGCCGCACGCGCCGAGTTGTTCAATCGCCGGCTCGTAGAAGCGCGGCGCCGTGGCCAGGTAGTAGACGCGCATCTGCGGAGAGTCCGCCGTGGTTGTCGCGGCACCTTGGCCGGCGGACGGAGCAGCCGATGGCTGCTTGTCTAATTCGTCCAGGAATTTACCAAGCGCCGCGACGTCGGCCTTTTGTTCCAGGTCGCCAGCGACGTAATAGATGTTCTTAGCGAATTCGTCCCAGGCTGCCTTTTGGAAATCGGCGCCCACGAAGTGGGCAGTCGTCTCGGCCAGGTGAGCGCGCCATTGGTCGTGCGGGAAGGGACTGCGCGAAAAGCCAACCACCCGGGTGCCGGCTGGCAAACGCTTCTTGATATGCAGTTGGAAGAGGGAGGGGATCAGCTTGCGACTGGTCAGGTCGCCCGAGGCACCGAAGATAATAAAGGTCTGAGCCACGGCGGAAATATCCTTATCAGGCCGGTATGTTGGGATCTCGGGGGACGATCGGCCGGCGGCCGGGTGAAACGCGTTTTCAGACGTCCGGCAGGTCGGCCCCGGACATTATTCCGGAAATCCGCGCCGTGTCACATGCCGCTCCGCAATTGGCCGGCTTTTCGCGGGGGGGCGGGATTGCTATATTCTTAAGAGCGTCTGGGACAGCCCGTTAGGACTGCGCGCCCGTCTTGAAGGCCACCGCTTGGCGGCCCCATGAGTGGCATGCGGTGATTTGTACCTTGCGGGGGGCATTTCCGGCGCGCTTGCAAACGTGGCCCGCGATTCACTAGTTTTTCTCCGCCCGGGACTCTTTCTGCGCTCAGGGCGATCTTGTTACTGCCTTCCAGGAGGCTTCGGTAATGTCGCTAGGTGTCGATACGAACTTGAAGGAAATGGTCGTTACGAGCACGCTGTTCGGTCCGCGCGAGGTGCAGCAGATCCGGGATGCGATCGCGGCCGACTTTGCCAACTATCGGCAACTTCGCGATGCGGTTCATGAATTGGAATCGGCGCAGAGCACCAGCCCCGCGGCCGCAACGAAGCTGGGAGTGTGCTACTTCCTGCTGGGGCGATATCGCCTGGCGGACGACATGCTGCGTAGCGCCGATGGTGGCGCGATGGCCCAGTTCTATTTGGGCAAGACCTACGCCGCTCGCGGACAATACGACGAAGCCGTTAAATCGTTTCAGGAAGCATCCAAAGCCGGTTACGACCGTGACGGGTGTGCCCTGGCCCAGTCCGAGGCGCAGCGCGCGGCCGGTTTGCCCACCGAGGCCCTGGCCACGCTCGATCGCTTGTCGGGCGCCGTCGAGCAGACGGCTGATTACCTTTATCAACGTGGTGCCACGGTGGCCGCGCTCGGAGGCAATCCGCACGAGGTCGTGGCCCTGTTCGAACGTGCCGTCGAGGCCGATGGCCGGCATCCCGGTGCCCTGTTCGGTCTGGCACTGGAGAACGACCGCCGCGGCAACGACGAAACGGCTCTGGAACTCTATCAGCGTTCGGCAGCGCAGTTTCCCGCGCACATCGGCTCGCTGTTGAACCTGGGGATCTTGTACGAGGATCGGCAGCAGTACGAGCGGGCCCGGCAGTGCTATCAGCGCATTTTGGAAAGCTATCCCAGCCATCCGCGGGCGCGATTGTTCTTCCGCGACGCTCAGGCCGCTGGAGATATGTTCTACGACGAGGATGCGCAGCGCCGTCGCGATCGGTTGAGCCAGGTCCTGACGATGCCGGTCACCGATTTCGAATTGTCGGTCCGCAGCCGTAATTGCTTGCAAAAGATGGGTCTGAATACCCTCGGCGACTTGGCCCGCACCAGCGAGCAGGAATTGCTGGCGAGCAAGAACTTCGGCGAAACGTCGCTGATCGAAATCAAGGAAATGCTGGCCTCGAAGGGTTTGGAGCTGGGGCAACTGGCCGCCGAGAAGCACACGATGCGTGGCGGTTACGAGCCCGAGGTCATGAGCCCCGACGAGCAAGCATTGCTCGGCAAGACAATCGCCGACCTGAACCTGTCGGTTCGTGCTCGCAAGTGCATGATTCGCTTGGGAATCAGCACGATCGGCGAGTTGGTGCGCCGCACCGGCGACGAGCTGCTGGAGTGCAAGAACTTCGGCGTGACGAGCCTTAACGAGGTTCGCGAGAAGCTGACCGGTCACGCCTTGAAGCTACGCGGCGACTGACGCTTCGAAGGGAATACCGCTCGCGCGACGGCTGGTACTTGCTAGCCGTCGCGCGCGGCAACATCTGCACCTATGACCGCCAGCGCGTTCCGCTTCGAGCTGTTGCATCGCGATCGAACGAGCGCAGCGCGGCGCGGTACGTTTCACACGCCTCATGGGCCGGTAGAGATGCCGGCCTTCATGCCGGTCGGCACTCAGGGGGCTGTGAAAGGGGTCACGGTCGATCAATTGCGTGCTACCGGCGCGCAGATGATGCTGGCCAACACCTACCACTTGGCGCTCAGGCCGGGCGAGAACGTGGTCGCGACGCTGGGCGGCCTACATGGTTTCTCGGGCTGGACCGGGCCGATTCTGACCGACAGCGGCGGCTTTCAGCTTTTCAGCCTGGCGCAGATGACCAAGGTCAGCGAGACGGGGGCCGTCTTTCGGTCGCACGTCGATGGGCGCCTGTTGCAGCTAACGCCCGAACGCGCGATTGCAATCCAAGAGGCGCTCGGTAGTGACGTGGCGATGGTGCTGGACCACGTCGTGGCGCTACCAGCCGAGCGCGAAGTAGTAGTTGACGCCATGCAACGCACGATTCGCTGGGCCGCGCGCTGCCGGGACGCCGCGACGTGTGCGGATCAGGCGATTTTCGGCATCGTGCAAGGGGGGCTCGACCCCGATCTGCGCGGTGAATGTGCCGAGGCTTTGGCGAGGCTCGATTTTCCCGGTTACGCCGTGGGGGGGCTGAGCGTCGGCGAAGCACCGGCCGAGATGTACGCAGTGTTGGATGTTACCGTGCCGGCACTGCCTGAGGATCGGCCCCGTTACCTGATGGGAGTGGGGACGCCGGTCGATCTGCTGGAAGCGATCCATCGGGGCATCGACATGTTTGATTGCGTGATGCCGACGCGCAACGGGCGGAACGCCATGGCATTTACGGATGCCGGGGGGTTGAAGCTGCGTAATTTGAAGATGGCCGAAGACGATCGCCCCTTGGAAGAGGACTGTCCCTGTCCGGCTTGCCGTCACAGCCGCGGCTACCTGCGGCATTTGTTCATGGCGCGCGAGATGTTGGGGCCGATTCTGCTGTCGATCCACAATCTGACGTACTACCAGCGCCTGTTGGCCGGGGCCCGCGCGGCGATCGAATCAGACACGTTTGCCGCGTATCGCGCAGCCAAGCTGGCCGGGTGGGGCAGCGCCGTCCGAAGCGACGACGCGGCCGACGCATGATCCCCTTGCTCGTTATGGCGCTTAGCTTTATGATACGGCCCGTGATCGCGGTATGTGCGTGGCCCGGCCCTGAGGCATCGGGCTGCTTCTGTTTGCCAGGGCGCGCGTGACGCGAGTGAGGTGCGGCGTCCAAGGTCCGCAAGCGCGGCCCCATGACGCCCCTTAGCGCGTTCCCGCGGTGTGGCGTAATCACAGTCCCGGGGGCTGGCCGGCGATTTGTCGGCCCAGGCGTTCCCCCGCTGTGCTCATTCTTGCGGTGAGGTTCTAACGTGACGGTTTGGCGTGCAAGCGAGTGGCTGTTTCTGGCCCAGGGGGCAGGCGCTGCGCAGCAGAGCCCGTCGCCGGTCTTCATGTTGCTTCCGCTGCTGTTCATGGGAGTGTTCTACTTCATGATCGTTCATCGTCCGCAGCGGCGCGAGCAGGCCGAGCGACAGGCGATGCTGACGAATTTGAAGAAGAACGATCACGTCCTTTTGACCAGCGGCATCTTCGGCGTGGTCACGAACATTCGACCCGATGCCGACGAAGTGACGGTGCGGGTCGACGAAACGTCGAATACCAAGTTGCGAGTGACGCGCGCCAGCGTGGCCCGAGTGATCGTGGACGAACCGGCGGTTAAGGCCGATAGCGGCACAGTCGGCTAACGACTGTCCTGCCGCGCATAAAGAACAGGACCTTGAAGGTAGGACCTTGAAGGATTTTTCGAAATGAGCTTCGACAATATCGAATTGCTGTTGGTCATGGTGGGCGTGTTCGTCGTGCCGCTGGTGATAGGGCATTACATCAGCAAGGCCGTCCGCATGCCGGAACAATCGTGGCGGATCGCCACGGTGTTGTTCTCGTTTTTTGCGGCATCGGCTGTCACCTGGTACGGCTGGCCGCCGAAATTGGGCATTGACCTCTCCGGCGGTTCGATCCTGGTCTACGAGGTCGACGACCAGGCGAAAGAGCCCGGCACGACCGTCGATATGGAGAAGCTGGTTCAGGCCGTGACGAAGCGCGTCAATCCGGGCGGCGTCAAGGAAGTCACGATTCGCCCTTACGGCGTCAACCAAATCGAACTCATTATTCCCAAGGCGGACGAAGCCGAACTGGAACGCATCAAGAGCAAGATCAGCTCGACTGGCTTGCTCGAGTTTCGCATCACGGCCAACGAGCGTGACCAGGCCAATCTGATCGAGCTGGCCAAGAAGATGGATACGGCTACCAAGGCGCTCGTCACTGAGAACCCGGACGGTACGAGCGAGGTCGTTGCCCGCTGGGTGCCGGTCCGCCGCGATGACGTCGATTATTTTGCCAATCCGCGATCGGGATTCGTATCGCGCCCCAACGATAAGGGGGAGATCGAAGTCCTGGTTGCGATGGATCCGCAAAATGTCACGGGCCAATACCTGCGCAGCGCCACGGCCGGTGTTGGAATTAAGGGACCAGAGGTTGATTTCGCGTTCGACTCCACAGGCTCGAAGCTGTTCGGCCGACTGACAACCGACAATTTGCCCGAAAGCGTGCAGGGCTTTCATCGCAACCTGGGCATTATCCTCGACGGGTATCTGTACTCCGCGCCGCAAATCAACGAACCGATTTACGACCGCGGCCAGATCAGTGGCCAGTTTACCGTGGCCCAGACCGAAGACCTGGCCGCCGTGCTCACGGCCGGCAGCCTGCCCACGGCATTGCGCAAGGAGCCAAGCAGCAGCCTGCTCACTGGTGCCACGCTGGGTGCCGACACGATCCGCAAGGGCGTGTACTCGATGTTGGTCGCCACGACGGCCGTGGTCATCTTCATGGTGATCTACTACCGTTTTGCAGGAGTCGTGGCCAATATCTCGCTGCTGCTGAACGTGTTGTTGATCGTGGCTTTCATGATCATGTTTAACGCGGCCTTCACGCTCTCCGGCCTGGCCGGTTTGGCGTTGACCGTCGGTATGGCGGTGGATGCGAACGTGCTGATCTATGAACGTATGCGTGAGGAGCTGGCGCGCGGGGCCACGTTGCGCATGGCGATACGCAATGGGTTTGAAAAGGCCACGGTCACGATTATCGATGCCAACGTGACGACCCTGATCTCGGCCGTGGTGCTGTACATCATGGGCAGCGACCAAGTGAAGGGCTTCGCCGTGACGTTGATTCTGGGCATCGTGATGAACCTGTTCACAGCGATCTTCGTGTCGCGCGTGTTCTTCGACATCGCCGAGAAGATTCGCTTTATCAAGGACCTGAAGATGTTGCACATCCTCAGCAATCCGAACTTCGATTTCATCGGCAAGAGCCGGATCGCCATCGGGATCTCGCTGGCCATCATCGTTGTCGGCATGGTCGGCGTCGTGCAGCGTGGAAAAGGTTTGCTGGACATCGACTTCACGGGGGGCGTCTCGGTGCAGGCCCTCTTCGAAAAGCCGATCGACATCGCCGAGGTTCGTGATGAAATCGATAATCTTCGAGACGAACTGCCCGATGCCACGGTACAAGACGTCCGCATTGCGAACGAAGAGCCCGGCAAGCGCTTCGTGATCAACACCTCGAACCCGAAAATCGACGATGTCGAGGCGACGCTCGAGAAACTGTTCAAAGGAAAGCTGGTCGTCAACCAGATGGAAGTGGCCAAGGTGACGGCTGTGCCCGCCGCTGGTGCTGAGTCCACCACGAAAGAGCCTGCCGTTGAAGCCGCGCCTGCGGCGAAAGAGGAAGCTGCGAAGCCGGAAGCTCCGTCGGGGGGCGGTGCCCAGAATCGGGCGTCGCGCCAGGACGCTGAGATGCTGTTGGCCATGGTCGACGCGCAGGACACACCCGAGGCGCCGAAAGCCACGGACAGTTCGCCGGCTGCGGACTCAAATCCGGCGGCTGAAGCGCCGGCTGCCGATGCAGCGCCGGCTGCCAAGGCACCGGATGCGCCCGCCGCGGAACCTGCTTCACCTGCGGTGACGGAACCGGCGAGCCCGCAAGCGCCGGCAAAGTCTCAAGGACCGGCGATGCCCGGCGTATCTCAAGAGGCGTCACCGGCACTGCCCCTCGGCATTGATGCCGCGGCGCTGGGTAAGCCTGCAGCTACACAATCGTCAGCGCGGTTTGCCGGCGGATCGGAAGCGGACCTGTCGTTCTCGATTCCGATCAGCCACACGCGGCTGCTCGATACATTGCAAGCAACGGCGGCGAAAACGCCGGGCGCCGAGAAGGGCCCAGTGGTCTTCGCGCTCGATGCACCAGGTTACGAGCCGGGAAGCGATATCAGCTTCGATAAGTGGCACGTCCGCACCACGCTGCCGACCGACATCGCCGAGAATGTCTTCAAACAAGTGGATGATGAGCTGGCGCGGCAGCCGTACTTCCCCGCGTCCAGCAATATCGGCGCCGCGGTGGCCTCGGCCACACAGCAGCAGGCCGTAGTGGCGATGCTCGCCAGCCTGGTACTGATCCTGGCGTACATCTGGTTCCGCTTTTCGCAGGTCATGTTCGGCGTGGCCGGCGTAGTGGCCGTGGTTCACGACGTGCTGGTCACGTTGGGGGCCTTGGCGCTCAGCACGTGGCTCGCGCGGATTCCTGGCCTGGAATTCTTGTTGATCGAACCGTTCAAGATCAGCTTGCCGATCATTGCGGCGTTCTTGACGATCATCGGTTACTCGCTGAACGATACGATCGTGATCTTCGACCGCATCCGCGAGATGCGGGGCAAGAGCCCGATCATTTCCGTCAAACTGGCCAACGCAGCCATCAACCAAACGTTGAGCCGGACGATCCTAACGTCGTTGACGGTGTTCATCGTTGTGCTGATTCTGTACGCGGTCGGCGGCGAAGGCATTCACGGCTTTGCCTTTGCGTTGGTCGTTGGTGTCGTGGCTGGCTCGTACAGCACGATCTACATCGCGACGCCAATCGTGTTGTGGATGAATCGCGCGGAAGAGGCGTCGGAACTGCAGCGGCGGACCAAAGAGCAGGGCGTTCCCCAACGCACGTCGCACGCTTAATCGCAATCAGCGCGGCCAGCGGCAGCGTTTGGGAAGCGGCGAGAGTTAAGCGGCTTGCGGTGGGCTAAATCGTCCGCTGGTGCGGCTTACGCGGGGCGGCGCGAGTGGGCCGTAAGGTTCGCGTTCTCGTCACAGCCGGAATTCCGCACCACGTTCTGCGGTGGCGCTATCGCGCCGACCGATGCCCGGATGATGGAACACTCTCGTTCCGTCGATCATTGCGCCGTGGTGTGAGGACAGCGAGGCCGCTGATGCCCGTGCAGAAGAAGCTCTTCGTGGTGGCGCTTGTCGTCCTGGTGGGTGTCGGGGCGGCGTTCGCCTTTCGCAAGAAATCCACGCCCGACGATGAGCAAGCCGTTGCGCCGGCCGGGAATCCCACGGCGCGGGCTGAATTATCATTGCCGCTCGATAAGCCGGCCCCCGTTTCGCACCTGACTGGTCGCATCGATCCGGCCGAGCGGGCGACGGACCTGGGCGGCGCGACGTCGACGTCGGTTGGCGATCGGGCAGGGTTTGGCCTTTCGCCGATGCCTAGCGCAAGCGGCGGATATTCCTCGATTCGACCCGCAAGCGAGGGCGCGGCGTCTGTAGGCGGGACAATCGATGCGGCGCCGGCGAACTCGGCGGTGCCGTCCGGAGCGGGATTTCACGAGCTGCGCCGTCACAAGATCGCGGACGGTGACACGCTTTCCGGATTGGCCGTGCGCTATTTGGGGAGCGCGGACCGGTACCGCGAGATCTACGAGCTGAATCGCGAGGTGTTGGCGAATCCCGACTTGTTGCCGATCGGCACCGAGTTGAAGATTCCCGCCCTCGGCTCGAAGGTATCCACTCCCGGCAGCATCAATAACCGGCCGATGGTGCCCGTGGCACCGCGTCCCACGTCCAGTCCGCCGCCCCTGACAAGCGCCGGAACACCCTGATCCGGCGGGTTACGGCAGCTTGCGATTTTGCCACAGGTAGGGCTGCTTCGCGGCACGCTGTTCGATGAACTCGGCGATGTTGTTCATCAGGCCGTACTCCTTGAATTCCTTACTGAGCAGTTTCGTGCCCTGCAGTTTCGTGGGAATGCGGCTGTCGAAGAACAGGTCCGCATCTTCCTGCTTGATCGGCGGGGGGTGAAATTTCTTGAGCGTGTTGTTGATCTTCGTGGCCTCACGCAGGGCCGTAGGGTCCTGGTTGCCGACCGCGATGTAGAACGAGACGCGCGTCCGCACCGTACGGTCGTTGAGGGCTTCGAGCATCCGCATCGACTTGAACTTCTCAGGCGGCGACAGCATCACGATCGCCTTGACGTCTTGTCCTTGCTTGCCGATGGCCAAGGGGGGCCAGGCCCAATCATCGATGGCCCAGTTGGCGGCCACGACGGCTCCCATATCCGCGCCCACGAGACACAGCTTATCGATATTCAATTCCCCGGCGTTATTCTTGCCCATGAGGAATTTCTTGGCCGCTTCGACGTCGTCGATCATGCCGGCGAACGCCGAGATGTGCATGTTGGCAGCCAAAAGTTGCCGCTGCGTCTCGGGAACCAGTGTGCTTTCGCCGTGGCCGCGTAGATCGGGGGCAATGACGGCGCAGCCTTGTTCTTGCAGGAAGTCCCCCAAGACGTTGAAGTCCTGCCGGACACCGCCGTAGCCGTGCAGCAAAATGACCGGCACGCTCTCTTTGCCATTCGGCCCCGGCCAGAACGTGGCCTTCAGCACCATCTCGTCTTCGGACGAGAGGGTGACCTCTTTTTTCGGGTCGAGCTTGGGCTTTTCCTCTTGCGCCAGGGCCGTCGTGCCCCCGCTTGCCACGACAAGCAAGGCCACGGTCAGCAATTGCGCAAAAATCCGAACGCTCGATTTAAAAAGCGGTGTCACTGATGATGCGTCGTGGTAACGAGCCATGCCGATTTGTGGGCCAACTGCCTGCGCGTTTGAGCCGCTATAAAGACCCGCGTTTATAGATACGACGCGAATCCCTTCGAGAATTCATGGTAGATACCCCGAATTGGGCGGTCAAACAGAGTACCTAAGATCGCCTAGAAGACCGCGGCGCCTCTGGCGTTTCACTTGCAATCGCCGCGAAAACTCTTGACAATAAAGCTAGGGGACCGATTCTGATCGGTCGTCGGAATTCGGCCGGGCCAGCGCGCTACCGGAACGGCGCACTCCGGCGGACGATGCGTGTGAATACGGGTCGAAGAGGTGGCCGTCGATGAGCGGCGCTGTTCGAAATTGGTTGCAGTCCGTTCCCATCGAGCGGGACGGTATCTCTTGGGCCGCCAGCCTGTGCGTCCATCTGACGTTGTTGGTGGCGCTCGCCCTGGTTTGGCAAAGCCTGCCAGGCCGGGAAACGGCCGTCATTCTTTCCTCATCCGACGCGGCCGATGCCACGGCTGACCTGCAGGAAGTGCAGTACGCCGAATCCACGGCTGCGAGTGAAGCCGTGGGCAACGGAGGTCTTGAGGGAACATCGATGTCGCTCGCAACAGGGCCGAGCCTGGCCGACATTTCGCAAATCGAAACGGGACAAATGGAGGCCACGGACGTGGCATCCGTTGATATGCCGGTGATGGCCGAA
The DNA here is from genome assembly GCA_036499395.1 of Pirellulales bacterium. Classification (NCBI taxonomy): domain Bacteria; kingdom Pseudomonadati; phylum Planctomycetota; class Planctomycetia; order Pirellulales; species Pirellulales bacterium. Next base: position 54,378 of record DASYDW010000121.1, on the reverse strand, counting down.
CTCTCGGGCGCATCGAATCTGAACGATCGCCTGGCCGTGGCTGGCGATGCCGGGGTGGGAGTGAAGGGGGCCGAAGGAGCGGTCGACCGCATCACGCAAGAGATTCTCGTTTCGCTCGAAGAACGACCCACGCTGGTCGTCTGGCTGTTAGACCAATCGGAGAGCATGCGGCCCCAGCGAACCGCGATCGAGAATCGTTTCGAACACATCTACAAGGAATTGAACGTCATTCAGTCGCACGGCGAGGACGCTTTTCTCAAACATGGCAGCGCGCCGCTGCTGACCGCAGTGGTCGCCTTTGGACAGGACATCAACTACTGCACCAAAGACCCAACCGACGACCTCGAGGCGATCAAGAAAGCGATCCGCGATATCCCGGTTGACGAAAGCGGTATCGAGTTGACCTTCACGGCCGTGACCGAGGCGGCCAAGAAATATCAAAAGCTCCGTTCGGGCGGGGCGCGCCGCAATGTGATGCTGATCGTGGTTACGGACGAGGCGGGCAATGACGAAGACCGACTCGAATCGGCCATCGATATGTGCAAGCGGCACGCCATGCCGGTGTATGTTATCGGCGTACCTGCTCCCTTCGGACAGCGGCAGGCCTATGTGAATTACGTCGATCCTGATCCCAAGAATGGCCCGCAGATGCTGCCCGTGGATCAGGGGCCCGAATCGGCGATGCCTGAGAATGTGCAGTTGGGATTCTCGTCGCGCGATTGGGACCCCAAGGCCGTGATTGACTCAGGATTTGGACCGTATGGGCTGACGCGGCTGTGCGTCGCTACGCACGGCATCTATTTCGCCGTGCATCCGAATCGACCAACCTCGGCGGGCAAGGTGAAGGACACCGCGGCGATGGCAACGCGGGTCAGCCAGTTCTTCGATCCTTCGATCATGCGCAACTATTTGCCAGATTACGTGGCGCCGCGGCAGTACGAGCTGATGCTGAAAGAAAACGCAGCACGGGCGGCACTGGTCAAGGCATCGCAAAGCTCGCTGGTCGAAGCGATGGACCGGCCGCGATTGATGTTTCCCAAACGAAGCGAAGCGGGTTTGAAGCAAGAATTGGACGTCGCGCAGCGCGCCGCCGCGATTGTCGAACCGCGTCTGCAAGATTTGTACGGCATTCTCAAGATGGGTGAGAAAGATCGTGCCAAGCTGACCGGTTCGCGCTGGCAGGCCGGCTATGACCTGGCGATGGGGCGGGTGCTGGCGATGATGGTTCGCACGACGACGTACAACATGCTGCTAGCCAAGGCCAAAGGGGGCATGAAGTTTGAAAAGGATGACAGCGATACCTGGGTACTGGCTGCGGCCGATGACGTAACGGCGTCGAGCGCCTTGGAAAAGATGGCCGCCCAATCACGCGAGTATCTGACCCGGGTAAAGGATCAGCACCCCGGCACTCCCTGGGCTTATCTGGCCGAACGCGAGTTGACGGAACCGCTCGGTTGGAAATGGACCGAGCGCCACGTGGGTTACGACGAGCCGCGCAAGAACAATGGCGGCGGCGGCAATGGTGGCAATCCCAACGATCGACTGCGCAAGTTGGATAAGCCGAAGCCGGTACGCGAGAACGTGAAGCTGTAGGCGTTCCTGGTCTCGTTCCCCCTTCATGCGTTGCTCGCGACGCTAGTGTGCCGGCAAGGTTTGCGCGATCGCGCCAATTCCGCCATTCTCAGCCGTTCATTCGGTGCCTTTGGCAAGAGTTTACAAAGTTTTTGTAAACATGTGTACACTGCTTTCGGTGGCTTCCGGGGCTAAAAACTCCGTAACTCTCGGTCCTGATTGGCTGTACGCCGTGCGAAATGGGATTGACGCACGACTGGCACGCGTCCTGCATTAGAGACGATTCGAAGGCCAGCACCAGAAAACAAAGGAGTGTGACCATGCTCGTGCTATCGCGAAAGACGCGGCAGCAGATTCGGATCGGCGACGATATCACCGTGACCATTCTGCTCGTGAAAGGGCAGGTGGTTCGCGTGGGAATAGAAGCTCCCCGTGACGTACGAGTGCTGCGAGCCGAGCTCCCGGTCTTTGATGACGAACCGGAAACGGAACCGACCAAGGGCAAGGGCGAATCGACCCGCCCCGCGACCCAAGACGTCGAACCGAATGAGAGCGCTCGCCCCCAGCGTCGCGTACGCACCGACGGAGCTTCGCGAACCTCGCCGGGTTTGCTCGAGTTGCGTCGCCGCGGCAGCCTGGCCGGCCTGACACGTCCCGGCACACGAACATCGACGGCCCTGCGGCCGCTGTTCGATCGCCATTAGGAAGCACCTCTTGATTCGGCACCTGTGATGTGCGCAAGCGCGCTGGCCCGCCAGGGCTCGGTGGACCATAATCAGCAGCTACGGTCCATTGGGCTGCTGGCTGGCCGGCGCGAAGCTGCGAACGGGCCACGATTGTTGCCCGAACCCAGCGAGCACGCACGCATGTCACAGGCGGAGAAGTTCAAAGCTGGATCGCTTCAACCGGGTAAGAAATTCGCGCTCGGCGATATCGATCCGGCGTCCGTAGGCGGGCTGAACAAAGAGGAAGCAGCGCTCGCTACCGAGACGAATATCAAGGCGATCGATGAGTTGTGTTATCGACTCTACGCCGAGGGGCGGCGATCGCTGTTGATCGTGCTGCAAGGGATGGACACCGCCGGCAAGGACGGGGTGATTCGCAAAGTTCTGTCAGGCGTCGATCCAGTCAACTGCCGCGTCACGGCATTTAAGCGGCCGACAGCCGAAGAGTTGCGCCATGATTTTCTGTGGCGCATTCACAAGGCTGTACCGCCGCATGGCGATATCGGCATCTTCAATCGTTCGCATTACGAAGATGTTCTCGCCCCACGCGTCCATCACCTGGTCGCCGAATCGGAATGGAAGAGCCGGTACGATCGAATTAACGACTTCGAACGGCTGCTGTCCGATGCCGGTACGACGATCGTCAAATTCTTCCTGCATATCAGCCGGGACGAGCAGCGCCGGCGCCTGCAAGCGCGCTTAACCGATCCGCACAAGCGCTGGAAATTCGAGCAAGGGGATTTAGCCGAGCGCAAGTTGTGGGACGAATACCAGAGGGCGTACGAGGATTTACTCGTTCATTGCCATAGCGAGCATGCGCCGTGGTACGTCATACCGGCGGATCACAAATGGTTTCGCACGTTTGCCGTCAGCACCGTCCTGCGGCAAACGCTCGAAACGATGGATCCGCAGTTCCCCAAGGAGCAACCGGGGCTGGACGACGTCGTGATTGATTAAACGATCGCGCCGTGCGCTCAGCGCCGCACCGGCGTGACCGGCGGCAACGGGGTCGGGCCCGAGGTGGTGACGGTTTGCAACCGGGGCGGCGGCGCATGCGGGAAGCTGCGTAATTCGTCCAGATGCAACAACAAGATGCGCTGGACTTCGAGCACGCTGAGCGGGTGGCGATGTACGGTCAGATGATCGGCCTCGACCTTGAGGTCGCTTTCGACAGCGTCGCAATGGGCGCTTTCGATCGAGACGACGCCGTCGCTGCCGCTGGCCAGTTTGCCGACGATGCCCTGGTCGGGCACCTCGCCCCAGATGTTGTGGAACTTCACCCACGGCGGCCGTGGCGCGGCGAGCATCACGGAGAAGATCGGATCGTCGGGTGCCAGCGATTGGATGCTGGTAGTCACTTCGACGGGCGACGGATCGTGCAGCTTGCCGGGATTCTGGCGATACAGATCCTGCCGGCCGCGCACGATCTGGTCGGGCATGGAAATCAGCCGCGCGGCCAGCCATTGGGCCGTGCTGTTGGCGAATTTGCTTCCGTGATGCGGCGTGGCAATGGTGATGACGCGGCGGATCGAAGGATTGGGATGGAAATAGAACTCTTGCGACAATTGCTGGCGGTCCGCGTCGGGGACCTTGAGGTCGGCGAGCGGGTAGTCGCTGACGGTGCGCCAGAACGCATCGCCGCTGTCGACCGTTTGCAGCTTGGCCAATAGCCCGCCCATGCTGTGGCCGACGAGCACCATCTGATCGAGCGCCGGATCGATATGCCGGGGATCGAGCACTTCGCGGACTTTGGTCAGGTCGCTGCGCAATTGGGCGGCGCTGACCCAGAACGGTTCGCCGCTGGGGTATTCGTAGAACCAGAATTGGAAGTTCTTGCGTATCTCGGGATTGCTGCGCAGGTCGTTGAACATTTCCATCCACGTGAGCGGGCTGGACCACAGCCCGTGTACCATCAGCACGGGGATTTTGCCCGCGTCGTACGGCTCGAGCATGTACAGGCCGCGCGTCTTCTGCGATTCGTCGGGATGCAACAATCCGTTGGTGGCTGCGCTTTCCAAGCGTGGATCGTTGAGTAAGTAGGCCAACGGCGTGCTCAGGTCCGTCTCCAGCGGCACGCGTCGCCCGCCTAGCACGATCTCGGATGAGACCAGTGGGTCGTACAGTTCCAGCACGCAATGATGCTGCGTCTTGCCACCGTCGGCCGGCTTGTCGCCGTCGGGCAAGACGCGCAACAGCGCACTGACCGGGAAGCTCAACTCAGGCGGAAAGAATTGCGCATCGGGACGCTCGGGTAGATGGTTCTTGCGGATCGCGATCAAGGGAACGCCCAGGCCATAGTTGTGGAACTGGTTGGCGAGCCCGCTGATTTCGAAGTCCGAGACGAACTCAAAGCGGTCGAAATCATCGGGCAGCCAGCGTCCGCCGTGAATGACGACCGTGACGTTCCATTGCTGCGATTCGGATTCGATCTTATGCGTATGTCCTGGCAGCAGTCCGCCGCGCCCGCGGACGATGCGCAGAGCACTTTCGAGCGCTCCGTTGTAGACGTCGCAGGCGCCGCGAAATTCGGGATCGTAGGTATTGCGGTTCCGCGCAAAACGCTCGTCGAACAGATACACGTAGGCGTTCGCCACGGCCGCTCCATACAGGTCGAGCGCCATGCCCTGATCGCGCACCTCGATTTTCTTCGCCCCCAGGTAGTTCAACTCGGCGAGCGAGTAGATCTTCTCGGCCGAGGGGGCCCGGTCAGCGACTGCTTGCAGCTTGTTGACCACGATCCGGGGATCGGTCTTGTTCAGGTCGCGCGTCAGATCGTATTGCCGCAAGATTTGCAGTGTGCGCTCGGTGGGTTGCGGCCCCTGATAGGAGGTCAGCTTCAGCCGATCGACCAGCGGGCTGCGCGGTACGGTGCGAACTTCGACATAGCGGGTCGCGGCGCAACCGCTGGTGAGGAGCGGCAGAAGAAAAAGCAGTCCGTGCCATGCGCGCCGAAGGGCGCGCAGCGGCGCGCGTCGAGCGGAAGAATCTGTCGATTCGTTGGTGTGCCCACCGCTGGAGATCATGACTGCGCGCAATCTGGGCCCGGCATGCAATTAAGACATTCGACGACGCGGTTTCCCGCGCGCTGCCGCATGACCTGCCCGAGAGGTCGCGGAAGCCTCGCACAAATAGGCAATCGCGAGCGATAGGTCAACGTCGCTCGCACGACCTTGGTTAATTAGGGGGAATAGGGTAGAGTTTGGTTTGCGTGTTTTGCCAATTGGGCACGGCAGCGTAAAATCGAGGACCGCCCGAGTTGGGCTCAATGACCTCTAAGGAACCAGGTATGCCGCCGCGTGTGATCGACGGGCTCGAAGGACTTCAAGCCCTGGTGGGCAAATCACTCGGGCAGAGTGAGTGGTTTGAAGTCACCCAGGAACGCGTCAATCAGTTTGCCGACGGCACCGGGGACAACCAGTGGATCCATTGCGATCCGGAGCGGGCCGCCCGCGAGTCCCCCTATGGGACGACGGTGGCGCACGGTTTTTTCACGCTGTCGCTCAGCCCTGTGCTGGCGCAGCAGATTTATAGCGTGACCGGGTTGAAGCTGGTGTTGAACTATGGGTTGAACCGGGTGCGCTTTCCGAGCCCGGTTAAGGTGGGGTCACGGGTGCGAATGTCGTGCGAGTTGCTGGAATTGAAAGTGATGGGGCCGGGGGTGCAGGTCGTCACGCGAAGCGTGTTCGAGGTCAAAGGGGAAGACAAGCCGGTTTGTGTCGCCGAATCCGTGGTGCGCATGTTTTTCTAGCGACTGTTTTTTACGACCGCGCAGGGCAGCGGGCGTCGTCGCGACGGATGCGGGAGCAGAGTGTGACAGGGTCAGTGCGGGCCAGTTTTTTTGCAGTGATCGTCAGCGGCCTGACCGTCGCCGTGGTTTGCTGCGCGCAAGATGTCGATCTCGACGCGCCGCCGGCCCGGAAGAGTCATCCCTGGGCGCGCTTTCGTCCCGGAAGCTGGAAAAAGGTGAGCCTGATTACCGAAACGTTCGACGCTGACGGAAAGTTGATCAACACCAGCGTTGCACGGACGCGGACAACCCTTTCGGGCGTTGACGACAACGGAGTAACTCTGAAGGTCGAGGCCACGGTCGACCTGGCCGGCAAGCAGGTGCAGTCCGAGCCGCAGGTCATGCTGCAAGGGTGGCACGGTGAGACGCCCGAGCGCGAAACCACGGTGACGGACCTGGGCGAGGATTCGGTAACGATCTCGGGCAAGCGCATTCCGTGTCATGTCGAACAGGCCGAAACGACCACGGCCGGCGGACGAATCGTGACCAAGACCTGGCTCTCGGAACGCGTCTCGCCCTATGTCCTGCGGCGCGAATCTACTACCTACGATCGAGATAATGATGAAATCGTCAGTCAGACGCAAGTCGAGGTCGTTGCTCTGTCGCGCGCGATTCGACTGTTGCGCCGGCATCGCCAGGCGGCCGAGCTGCGCGTCGTGCATACGCACCCTGGCGGGATCATCCGCACCACGCTGCTGTCCAGCCTTGAAGTGCCGGGGGGCGTCGTCTCGCACGAATCGGAAGAGTTCAATGCCGATGGACGGCTGGCACGCCGGAGCAAATTACAACTCGTCGGCTTTGCCGGCGAGTTCCAGCCGACGACGTTGCGGTAAGCAACGTGCAGGCAATGTCTGAGAGGATGCCGCGCACAGTCTCGCAGGCGATTGCTCTTAAAACCCGCGTGCGGCGCGGATGTCGTCGAAATCGCGAATGTGGTAGTCGATCTTGGCGAAATCGAGCGTGCGGCACAGGCTGCGCAATGCCACACCCATGCCGTCCGGCCCACTGAAGCCGCCGAATTGGCCGCCCCCTTTGATGTGCGGTTCCATGTCGAGGAACACACCTGGAATGCCGCGGCGACGAAGTTGCTGCGTGAGCTTGGGGAGCGAGTCGCGGAAATCACGCAAGATCAGCTCATGCGTCCCCTGTCCCTGTTCGACGGGAACGAAATTCTTAAGCGCATCTTCATCGACATGTCCCTGCCGCGACGGAGTGCGCGGGTGGCGATAATCTTTGATGTGCATCCAGCCGATGGCCGGCTTCATTGCCAGGTATTGTTCGTAGGTGTCGATGGTCGTGTATCCCTGGCAGAGGATATTCGCGGCGTCGAAGATCAGCATCATTGCTGGGTGATTCACCTTGCGGTGAATCTCGGCCATGAGTTGTCCGGTTTGACCGACCAGGTTCGCCTCGATTTCGAGTCCGAAAGTCAGGTCCGAGCGGTGGCACGTTTCGGCGATCTGGCCGAGTTGATCGATGGCTTGCGGAAGATGCTTTTTGGGGTCCGAACCCTTGGGAGGATAAAACGAGAAGCCGCGGATCAGCTTCGTTTCGAAGGCGTGTGCCAGCTCGCACGCTTTCTTGACGTCCTTCTCGAGGTACTTCTTGAACGGCACGTATGCGTTCTTCGTACCGTCTTCCTCGTCGAGCAGCTTGACCTTGCCGATCGGAGAGCCGAGCGACGCCACGTTCAGCCCGTATTCGTCTTCGAGATGACGAATCTGTTGAATCTCTTTGAGCGTTAGCTTCATGACGTTCTTGATGCCGCTGCCGGCGTCGATGAAGCGGATGCTGTAATATTGCAGCCCCAATGCGGCGAGCGCCGAAAACTGCTGGACGGCTGTCTTTTGATTGGCCGCTTCGTCAGCGAAAGCGCTTAGGATGACGCGGGGCCCGTCTTGATTGCTCATGGTCGTGCTTCCAGGGCGGCGCCTGCCGTAAAGCGAGGCGCGAGTGCGTGCGCGAGAGGAAAGCGGCCATTGTGCTGCGAACGGGCCCTTTACACAAGGCTTTCGGTCTTGCCGGACGGTCTTGTGTTGCCGTGGGGGTGCAATCGCAAGAAGGGCTTGATATCGTGATGAATTAACGATCAACGCTCCCGCCCTTAACCGTTCGCCACCTTTCTCATGACGCCGCGCCCCACCGCTCCGATTCCTCGTCACGAACTGCGCGTCGGCATGGTCGGGCTGGGAATGATTTTCGACGAGACTTATCGGCCGTTTTTCGAGTCCGCGGCACGGGCCGGGCTGTACGACCCAGCGTTCGGCGTATGTGACGTCCGCTTAGCGGCGGTGGCCAGCCGCACGGGGAGCCGCGCGGCGGCACTGGCGAAATCGGCTGGCAACTCGCTGGGCAGCTTTGCAAGTTTCAAAGAACCTAACTCGATCGGCCAGTTGCTGGCTGCGGACGTCGACGTGGTCTGCGTTGCCACGCCCGATGATCGTCACTTCGCGGCAGTTAAGGCGGCGCTTTCGGCCGGCAAGCACGTGCTCGTCGAGAAGCCCTCGGTGCTGACGCTGGCCGAGCTCGACGAGCTTGAGCGTCTGGCGATTGAGCATCAGGTGCTGGCGAAGGTGGTGTATCACAAGCTACTCGACCCCGATCATAAGAAGCTGCGCACTTTAGTCGCGGATGGCGAGTTACAGCACGTGAACAACGGCTATTGCACGTTGCTGGAACCGAAGAGCATCTCGGGCGGACAGTTCACCGAGTGGATTAGCGGGCGCAACCCGGGCACGTATGTGGCCGTGCATTACATCAAGTTGATCGATTTCACCTTCGGTGGACGATTGAAGAGCATTGCCTGCACGGGGCAACGCGGGCTGGTCGGGCCGGCCGACGGTCCGACGTGGGACTCGACGCAGTTGCGGTTGATCTACACCTACGACGATGGTCGCGAAGCGGCGTTCGATATCCATACCAGTTGGGTTACGCCAGATAACTTTCCGGGCTATGTCGAACAGGAAGTGCAATTCCGCTTCGACAATGGCGTGTGGAACGCGCATAGCCGTAAGCGTGGCGTGGAATGCACCGTTGAAGGTCGGACGCCGCTCGCGCGCAAGATCACGATGAACAACCATTACAACGGAACGTTCCTCGAACCGTGGCAAGAGCGGTCGCAGCGCGGTTACGGCATCGAAGTGCTGGAACGCTTTGTGCGCGAAGTGGCGACGGTCGAGTTCGCCGGGCCGGCTGAGGCACGCGACGAGCGACTGCAAGCCGCGCGAACGTTGGCGTACAATGACCTGTCTGCTGATCGACAAACCGTGGCCGCGGTGCAGGGCATGGAGGCGATTCTCGCCCGACATGCCGCCGGCGAACCGAATTGCGTGGTCGAGGTCGATCATCCGCAGGGCGGGCTGGTGCTCTTGCGACCTGGAAAAAGCGAGCTCGAGGTGCTGTATGAGGGGCGCGTGAATTAGCGGCGCGTGGCAGCATTTTGTTTGTGGCTAAGGCTGAGCACTGCCCCCTCACCCTACCCTCTCCCCCCGCGGGGGAGAGGGGTAAACGAGACAACTTTATTCGCGGTGGTTCTTTATTCGCGATTGTTCGTAAGACGAGAGTGACATCTATGGCCCAATCTTTTGAATCCGCGCTGGCTGGAGTGATCGAACATCGCGGTGAAGAGCAATCGAACTCGGTGCGGCGCCGTGCCGCGGCGGTCGAGCCGGTGGCACTGCGAACTTATACGCCGACGTTGACCGTCATCGAGCGCAGTGCCGGATCGTATCACTGGACGCCCGAGGGGCGGATGCTGGCCGACTTCAGCTCGGGCGTGCTGGTGGCGAATCTCGGCCACAATCCGGCCGGCTGGTGGCGACGCGTTATCGAATACTTGGGCATGTGGGACTTCAAACAGTCGGGCGAGTTTTTTCCGGCTGTTCCGCTGACGGCATACAACGCCATCACAGAACTTGATACCCGTGCCAGTGAACGGCTGATTGCACTGTTGCAAAGCCAGCCTGGTGGTGGGCGCTGCGAACAAGTGATGTGGGCGGCCAGCGGCAGCGAGGCGATTCAAAAGGCGTTGTGGACCGCGCTCGATCGCCGGCCTGGCAGCGACATTATCCTGGCCACGCGGCATGGGTTTCATGGCAAGAAAGGATTGGCCGGCGCCGTGACAGGCTGCGAGACCGATCCCGAGCGCGATCCACGCGTGCGCTTCATCGGCTTCCCGCGCGAAGAGTGCGAAAACATCGAGCGGCGCCGACAGCCGCTCGGTCTGGCGCCGTATATTGCGGACCTGGTGGCGTGCCGGAAGGAATTCGGCGAGCGGATCGCGTGCTTGATTACCGAGCCATATCTCGGCGGAGGCGGTTCGTATCATCCGCAGAAGGAATATCTGCAGTTGCTCGAGCGCTTCTGCCGCGACAACGACATTATCTTCATTCTGGATGAGGTGCAGGCCAATTTCGGCCGCACTGGATCGCTGTTCGCGTTTACCGAGTATGGCGTCGAGCCGGATCTGGTGGTGCTGGGCAAAGGGCTAGGAAATGGCGTGCCGGTGAGCGCCGCGGTAGGGCGTGCCGACTTGTTCGCGGCGATGCATTACGGCGAAGGTTCCGATACCTGGAGCGCGAATCCACTGTCGAGTGCCGCGGTGCTGGCTACACTCGACGAGTTCGAAGGCCGCGACATCATCGGTCATGCGCAAGAACTGTCGGCGGTGATCGAAGAGGGGCTGTCACGGCTGTGCGAACTGCCGTGCGTGGCCAACGTGCGTGGCGAAGGTGTGGTGTGGGGCGTTGAATGCGCCACGGTCGGGCAGTATTCGGCCGCGCAGGTGGCAGTTGCCGCGGTCGAAGCCTGCTATCGCGGCGACGATGCCGGATTGGCCATCCATCTGCTGGGGCCATTGGCCGGCAAGGTGCTGCGCGTCAGCCCACCGCTGGTGATGCCGCTGGATGAAGCGCGCACGTATTTCCATGCGATGTATTCGATTTTTGCGGCGCTCGCTGGGCGACTGCAGTCGCGTTGAGGCACGGCCGATGGCCTTGCGATCGTCAATGGGCGCCGCACGTAACACCTCCGTCGACTTCGGTTTTTCTTGCGGCCGATGAGATTATATCTATAATCCAATTCGTTCCTGCGGCCTGAGTCCGTTTCCATTCGATTCGCTCCCGAAGTCTTCTGCTGAGGAGTGCGATATGCCTGGCCATGACGCAACGAATTCCCAGGATGACGTGTCCCGGCTTACAAAAAATGCTGCGGATGTCGGCGGCACGCACCACACGGCCTGCATTCTGTGCAGCTTGAACTGCGGCATCGAGGTCGCTGCGGTCGATGGCCATTTGTTGCGGATTCGCGGAGATCGCGCACATCCGATGTCGCAGGGTTATACCTGTCAGAAAGCGTTGCGATTGGATTACTATCAGAACGGCCGCAGTCGGATAACGCGCCCCTTACGTCGCGCAGCGGACGGGACCTTCGAAGAAATCTCGTGGGCGACGGCCATTGCCGAAATTGCCGCCAAGGCCCAGTCGATTCGCGCCGCACACGGTGGCGACGCTTTTGCGTATTATGGCGGCGGCGGGCAAGGGAATCATCTCGGCGGGGCCCATAGCACCTCGCTGCGGGTCGCACTCGGCACGCGCTACGTCTACACGGCGTTGGCGCAAGAAAAGACGGGCGGCTTTTGGGTCGACGGGAAACTTTTCGGCGATCAGGCCTGCCATCCGACTGAAGACGTTGAGCACGCCGATTTTTTGCTTGTGATCGGCGCGAATCCCTGGCAGTCGCACGGTTTCCCCCGTGCGCGACTCGTGCTGCAGGAGATCGCCAAAGACCCGCGTCGAAAGTTGGTCGTGGTCGATCCGCGCCGCACCGAGACGGCGGAACGTGCCGACGTGCATCTGGCCGTGCGACCCGGTGGCGATGCCCACCTGCTGCTGGCGATGCTAGGGACGATTGTGCAAGAGAGACTGGTCGATCGGCAGTTCATCGCCGCGAGAACCGTCGGCTTCGCCGAAGTCGAGGCGGTGCTGCAAGCGATCCCGGTCGACGATTACGCCCGCGAGGCAGGGCTCGATCCGCACGCCGTGCGCAGCGTGGCCCGCGATTACGCGCAGGCTGAGCGGGCATGCATCCGCACCGACTTGGGGCTTGAGCATTCAACGCATAGCACGCTGAATACTTATCTGGCCAAGCTCTTGTTTCTGATTACGGGCCATTTCGGCGAGCCTGGCACGAATGTGTTTCACTCTGCCGTCGCGCCGCTCGTCCGGCATTCCAAGGATCCGAGCGAAGGGGGAAGAACGACCAAAGTCACCGGCGCGCAGGAGATCGCCGGGCTCTATCCGCCGAATGTGCTGCCGCTCGAGATCGACAACGATCATCCGCAGCGTATTCGCAGCGTGTTCGTGGAAAGTGGTAATCCGCTGATCACCGGCGCTGACACGCGCGCCTATCGGAAGGCGTTTAATAAGCTGGAGCTGCTGGTCGTAATCGACGTCGCCTTGACCGAAACGGCGCGGCTGGCGCATTACGTGCTGCCGGCGGCGACGCAATTCGAGAAATACGAGGCGACGTTCTTCAACCTAGAGTTCCCCGCGAATTACTTTCATCTCCGGCGACCGGTGTTGGCGCCGGCCGGAGAATCTTTGCCCGAGCCCGAGATCCATCGTCGCTTGGCCGTAGCCATGGGTGCGTTGCCCGATCGTTTTCCCTGGCTGCGGAAAGTCGCGAAGATTGATCGCATGTTTCCACGGTTGCGGTTGTTTCCCCTGGCGCTGGCGCTGACGCTCAAGCGGCGACCAAAGCTGCGGGCTCATTTGCCGCTGGTGCTACACGAGACGCTAGGAAAGGCATTACCCAATGGTGCGTCCGCAGCGGCGCTAGTCTGGGGCCTGTGTCAGAATTTTGTCCGCCGTTACGGCAAGGCTTGTGTCGAGCGGGCCGGCATCAAAGATCAGGGGGCCGGATTAGCCGAGGCGCTGTTTCAAAAAATCCTACACAGCCCGTCAGGCACGCTCGTCAGCATGCATGAATATGAGGACACGTGGTCTCTGCTAAAGCATCCCGACGGACGAATTCAGTTAACGATTCCCGAATTGTTGGCTGAAGCGCGATCGCTGGCGCTGATCGACTCCGCTTGTCGGGCTCCGGGTGCGGCAGATTTCCCGCTCGTGCTGCAGGCGGGCGAGCGGCGGAGCTATAACGCGAACACGATTTATCGCGAAGCGTCATGGCGCAAACAGGATCCAGACGGCGCTCTGAAGGTGCACTCGACAGACGCCGCGCGATTGGAGTTGGAGGACGGCGGTCGCGCGTGGTGCGAATCGTCACGGTCCGCAGTTTGCGTACGCGTAGAAGTCACCGACGAGGTCCGCCCGGGACTTGTCTCACTACCGCATGGCTTCGGAATGTACGAAGGGGGCCCTGGCGACGAATCACGGAACGGTCCGGCGATCAATTTCTTGACTGCCAGCGACCACTGCGACCCGCTGTCAAAGGTTCCGTTTCATAAGCACGTGCCCGTGCGGGTGCGGCCGGTCGCACCCGACGAAGAGGCGGCGGTCGGGGAAATACGTGAAAGCTTGCTAACGCCCTGAGAACCTGCCGATGGCTCGTTATAGTCCGGAACACAAAGACGAAACACGACGGCGCATGGTCGAAGCCGCCGTAACGACGTTTCGTCGCGACGGGGTCAGCGCGGCCGGCCTGAAGCAAATCATGGAGGAGTTGGGGCAGACGGTCGGCGGATTCTATCGGCACTTTCCCTCGAAATCGGACCTGGTGCAGGCAGCCGTCGAACACGGCGTCCAACAATCGCTCGACACGATGCGGATGATTCCCGAGGATGACCAGTTCCCTTGGACCGAACGCTTCACGGCCGGCTATCTCAGCAGCGCCCATTGCCAGGAGTTGGCCAATGGATGCGTCTTCGCGGCGCTGGCGTCGGATATCGCCCGCGGTGACTCAAGGGTAAAGCAGTCTTGCGAGGCAGGCCTGCAACAGTTGTGGGCCGAGCTGGGGCGCCATCTGCCGGCCAACGGAGCGCTACCGGTCGAGGAACTATGGGGCCTGGTGGCGCTGGAAATTGGCGGGCTTCTTTTGTCGCGAATGGTCGAGAGCGCCGAAACCTCGGCCGAGATCCTGGCCAGTTGCCGCCGTACGGCGCGACGAGTCTTGGGCTCGAAGCGACAGAATAAGAATGAACGCGTAAGCGTGGGACCAAGGCACAAAGCCGCGTCCAACAAACAGACGAGAGGTAAACTTTCGTCTGTTTCGAAATCGAGAAAGACCTAAAACTTCTTAGCAGGTCCCGTTTGCGTGACGCGGCCTGCCTGCGATTTCGCCTGGGCAGCTTTGGTATCCATCGCGCGGGCGATGTCGTCGAGGATCTCGTCCAGGTCGAGCAACGCCTGCGCGGCGCCCGATTCGTACTCATCGCTCTTGGGGGGCAATTCTTCGACCGGCGCCGTGCCATGCCCACCCCGGCCGAGTTGCTGAAACAGTCCGAGCGGGCCGGTTTCGAGCGAGTCAATACGTGTGACGCCACCAAACGAATTGATCGCGCCGTCGACCGGCATCCAAGGGACAGCATTCGCCCAGGATGTATAGGTCGAGGCGGGCACGTCCGTCGCGGGCAGTGCATTTTGACCCAGCGCTGAGACGTTAACCGTTTGTCCAATCGAGGAGAAATTCAAGGCATCAGTCCCCGGCAGGAAGCCGACAAACACGATGAACATGTCGCTGAACTGAGGGATGCTGTTGTCGTTGAAATCGAGTTCGATGATGTTGCCTCCGACCTCGAAGTTTTTGAACGTGAAGGTTCCGATGCCGGTCACCTGGTCCGTCGTGACGGTGTAGGTATGTAGCTGCTCGGCTTCGACGAATTGGATTCTCACCGTGGCACCGTAAGGAAGCCCCTGGTCGTTGACCGTTTCGAACGTAATCGAGTTGGTCGCGCCGAGTACGCCGGACGTCGGTTGCGCCAAGATTTCGATGTCGGAGGGGTTCGTGGGATTGTGGCTGGGCGAAGGCGTCGTGCTCCAGGGCATCAGGTTGATTTGCACGGCAGTAAAATTCGCCTGGAAGTTGGTCGAATCGCCTCCTTGATCGTCGTACGGGTATCCGTAGGCCAGGCCATTGATGCTGACGCCGGACGTCGGATTGGTGGTGCTGTTCTGATGCAAGAATCCTGCATACCAGTTCGACGTGCTATTAGGGGCGTAATACATCGGAGGCGTCTGCGCGGTGCCCGTGGCCGCGCTATCGATGTAGGTAATGGCGGGGTTTACGCCGTCGTTCAGTGCGGTGCCGACCAATTGGTAGCCGCTGCCCGACGTTAAACTGCGATAAATGTTGTACTGTGTCGGTCCATCAGCATCGCCCTGCGTGGGACCGTCTTCGGGCGTCCAAGAAAGGGTGACCTGGCCGTTGGTGGACGTGGTGGTGGCGGCGCGCTCGATGCTGGTCGTGGTTTCGCCAAAGGTATTCGTGGCGGTGATGACGTAGTAGTAGGTGCCTGCCGGGATTCCACTGCCCGCGGTGGCGGTCACGGAATTCAATGATGGTTCGGCCGCCCAGTTGTTCGGTGCGATCGTGAAGGTATCGGCAATGCCGCGATTGAATGCCGAAACGATCGAGTTCTCCAGGTCGGACAAGGTTCCTGCGTCTACGCCGGGCTCGTAGCCGCCGTCGTTAAACACACCGTCGTTGGCCATAAT
The DNA here is from genome assembly GCA_036499395.1 of Pirellulales bacterium. Lineage (NCBI taxonomy): Bacteria > Pseudomonadati > Planctomycetota > Planctomycetia > Pirellulales > Pirellulales bacterium. Next base: position 38,623 of record DASYDW010000121.1, on the reverse strand, counting down.
CATCGCTGCCGGCGATTGATCGGCATGAGGCATCCACGACGGGGCCGGCGGCGCGCCCGCGATATTCGTATTGCTGCTGAAATAAGGTTCGAAAACCAGGAAGGTCTGGCTGGGTAGCGACGTGGACGTCAGCTCGAGAACCGTATATGTGTGGCCTTCGGTCTGGTAATTCGTGTCGACCTGGCCTGTGAATGTGAAGCCGTCGCGATTGATCGTGAACGAGCCGGCGGCCGTGTAATGCGAGAAGAAACTATTGATCGCCGGATTGAAATAGGCGTTCAGCGCGTTGTAGGTGTAGCTGTTCGTGGGAGGCGCCACGCCCGGGGTAGTGCCCGTATCCGAGTAGCTGGTCGTGGTGCTGCTGCCGACCAGGCCGGCCGTTGTGGGATCGTTGGTCTGGCTGCGATAAATGTTGTATCCCGTCGCGCCTGGCGATGCGCTCCAGGTGAGATCGACGGTTGCCATCGGGGTGTTTGAACCGTTCTGCGAGTCGTTGTATGGCACGGCTTGCTGAACGTTGCTGACGGTCGTTTCGCCCGACGCGTCGGTGGCCGTCACCCAGTAGTAATAGGTGTCGCCAATCGTGAGGTTGCCATTCGCTGAATAGGTGACGGAATTCGTCACCGGCGCTTGGGTCCCTTCGATCAAGTGTTGCGGCGCGAGAATACGATAGGGACTTTCGGCCGAGATCGCTTCGTCGAATAGCGCGGCGCCGGTACCTTGAGCGGTAATGTACTGGCTATAGAGACTGAACAGGGTATCGCGATCCTGCGTGATTCCCACACCAGCGTCGGCTGGCGTGGGGGCCGACGGCGTGGTGGTGATGGTGAACGGAAAACCGACCTGGTCGACTTCAGAGAGGTCGATGTCCAGGCCGCCCGAAGTGATTGCGTATTCGAACAACCCCCAGTAATTGGGATCGTTAGTCGCCGACGGGGTCGAAATGCTGCCCGACGAGTAACTGACGGGGGGCGCGCTGCCGACGCCAATCACGATCTGTCCGCCGGTGATCAGGGTATTGGGCAGGTTGATCGTAGCGCCGTTGCCCGACAGCTCGAAAGTGAGCGCCGAAGAGCTGGTGGCGGTGTTGTAATCACCGATCGACGAGTCGTAAAAGACAAGCGTACCCGAGGCGAGCACCTGGTTCTGGTTATTGGTATAGCTAGCGGTCAACGTCCCCGAGACTTCGGCGTAAACGCCCATCGCCGCGACATCGGCCGGAATGTTGAAGGTGACGGGCACGGTCGAGGGGCACCAGCGCGGCTCGAGCGATTCGAGCGCGGTGCTGCGTGATGAGCGGCGTGCCCCTTTGTCCGTCGCGGGCCGGTTGTTTTTGCTGAAGCGCGTGGAAACGCGAGGAAGCCGCATGTCTTGTTGGTTCATGACCAGGCCCTATGAGCGAAATCGTGGCGCGCGTTTCCCGATCCACGGCCACCCCTTGTGGAGCGACCGGTGCGCGCATAATTCCTCACAAAGCTAGCTCGCCCTTGGTCGGCGCTCGCGCGAGAAAGTGCGCGAGAAAGCATCAGGCGTTGCGACCGGCGGAACCGGCACGACCGCGAATCCAGCGACGGCTGTCAGATCAGGTGGCCTGATCAAATCGCCAGATTAAATGACGCTTGGCCGCGGCACTTTCAGGCAGGGGCGACCGTTATGCGGCGTCCGGTGGCGAGGGCTGACCGGCGAACAGCATCATCAGGGCCTCGGCCGTCGTGGGATGTGGGAATATCCCCTCGCGCAAGACGGTATAGGGAAGCTTACCGAGCATCGCGACCTGGACCGCGGCGGCCATTTCGTTCGCTTCCACGCCCAGGGCAGTGAATCCCAGGATGCGATCGTCCTGGCCGATCAGAACTTTGACCATTCCACGCTGATCGCCATGCGTGAATGTGCGCAGGACGGCCGCCATCGGCATTCGCAATAGACGATAGGTCAGTCCCTGCGCCTTGGCTTCGCGCTCGGACAGGCCAACATGTGCCAATTCGGGATCGGTGAACAGGCAGTACGGGATGATGCGATTACGGGTGGTGCGGTGCCCGCCGGCCAGGTTGTCGCGCACTATGCGGTAATCGTCGTAGCTGACGTGCGTGAATTGCGGGCTGCCTGCGCATTCGCCGAGGGCCCAGATGCCGGGGACGCCGGTTTCCAATCGTTCGTTGACTTGAATGTAACCCCGCGCGTCGAGACGGACGCCGGCCTTCTCAGTTCCCAAACGATCAGTATTTGGCGTTCGACCGGTTGCGATGAGCAGGTCTGTCGCCACGATTGTTCGCAGGGCTGGCGATGTCACGGTCAATTGCACGCATTCGCCTGAACGGCCGGTAACCTTTTCGATATTGGTATCAAGCAGGACTTCAATTCCTTCGTCCTGCATGATTTGCAGCACTGCTGCCGAAAATTCTGGGTCTTCGCGTTCCAGTAATTGGCGGCCATGCTGCAGAATTGTCACGCTGCTGCCGAAGCGTCGCAGAGCCTGTGCGAATTCCAACCCAACGTATCCTCCGCCAATAATCACGAGGTGTTCTGGCAAATGATCGAGTTGCAGCGCCTCGACGTGGGTCATCGGTCGAGCGTCGGCCAGGCCGGGGACTTCCGGCAGCGTTGCTCGCGTACCGACGGCCAGGAAGATTCGCTCCGCCGTGACGACGCGCGTGCCCCCTTCGGGCAGTGCAATCTCGACTGTCGAACGATCGAGTAGCCGGGCGTGCCCCATCTGCAGTTCTGCGCCGCTGTCGTGGAAGTTCTTGTGATGAATCTCCATGAGTCCATCAATCATACGCTGCTTGTGCGCAATGACGGCCGGCATGTCGATCTTCACCAAGCCGACATTGACGCCGAACGTGGCGGCGTGATTCGCCAGCGCGGCGACCTTGGCACTGTGAATGACGTTCTTGCTGGGGAGGCAAGCGACGTTCGGGCAGGCGCCGCCCATGAGCCATCGTTCGATGACAAGCGATTTCTCTCCGTGCCTGGCGAGCGTCCAAGCCAGAAACTTGCCAGCTTCGCCACTACCGATCATCACGTTTTGATAATGCTCGATAGCCATTGTAATTTTCCCTTTATCGCTCGACGAGCGAGGTCCGGTCGGTGGATCGCGAGTGGTTCATTTCAATGAGTTCAGGTGGGACGCAAGCGCGGTGCCTGCAACGCTTCGCCTGTGGTGTAGATGGCCGCTCCCAAGAGGACGATGTCCTTCAGGACGAATTGGCCGGGCACGGTCGAGAGAGCCGGAAAGCCGCCCAGACTTGGCTCCCAGCCTGGCGTCGAGATCAGGAACGTGAGCGTGGTGAGAAACATCATGGCCGCCAGGCCGCTGCCGACAGCTGAACTTAGAGGCAACAGTGGTCGCAGGGCGATGAGCAATCCAATCGCAATTTCCACCGCGCCCAGGGCTGACGAAAAGTCGCGCACGCTCAAGACGTTATAGGCCCAACTCATCAACGGACTATTGGCCACGAGCGGTTCGATGCCCTGGGCTTCGTAGGCGGTGAACTTCATGCCTCCGATCCAGATCAGGACGATCACGAGCCCATAACGGGCGACATTCGTGCCGATCACCATCAGTAGATTTGCCATGACAGGACGCCTCCTTGAGATGCCCGGAGCGGGATTCAGAATCAGAGGAATTTCGATCGTCGACCTTGAAGATGGACGTTGCGCTGTGAATCTTCCCGCCCGCATGGTATGCGGTCGCGGCGTTGTGGAGAAGCGCGGAAATAAACATCGCTGGGCTGATCGTTCTTAAAAGACTTTTCCGCTTGCGCACCCACGATCCGTCGAAACCGGACTGCCGCGGCGCGTTCGCCGTCAACTGGCCAATTTGGACAATGGGATTCTCGTCTGCGTTCGGATACGGTCGTTGTGACAGTATCGCGCCCATCGAGTGCGACCTTCGGAATCGCTGCGGAACGAGCGGCTGTCGGTTCCTCCGATACTGTGCTCGTTCAATACAAATAGAAAGGGAAGTGTGATGCCTCGCGATCAGCGCCGATTCGAATCACCGATGGATCCGGACCAGCTAAAGTTCCTCGCGGCTATTTCGACTGAGTGGAGAGCAGAGTTGCAAAGACGGCAAGCTCAGGACGCCGAAGCGGAACGATAAAGAGGGCTAAAAGCGTTTGTCGAGTCGATCACCGCACCTGTCACGCCGGGGCTTGATCGATCCCTGACACGCGAGGAAGTCCAGACGTTTGTCAACGCGATCACGGGGCGCGGCCCATCGACGGTACGCGAAGGAAACTGGAACGCTGCAAAGCATCCACGCCGTGGCGGACCACCGAACGCCGGCTGGTGGGCCTCGACGGGTGGGAGTGGAAAGGTAGGGGATGGCCGTTCGTCGACAATCTATTCGGATACGGGGCACGCGACAGCCAGTTTGACTGCTTGGCCCCAGCCAGTCGGACATCATTGGGTACCAACCGGTGTTGTCCAGGATAAAAAAATTCGCCCACTTCTTTCCGATGAGGCCGCCCAATACGCGGCCGGTGCCTATTCGGGACCAACCAATCCTCCGCATGGAAATGTCACTGGCGGGGGAATCAAACACCCGGAGTACAGTGCGGAAGTGAAGAAACAAATGGAGCGTTACATCAAGGACAACAAGATAACCACATCAAAACCCATGACCAAGGAGCAAATGAAGCAATTCGCCGAATACATGGAGAAAGGACTTGACGCTAGAGGGAATCCTCACGAGGTCATTGGGTCGTACAACAACGCAATTAAAAAAATGCTGCCGAAGGGTGCCGCCGGCACATCAAGCAAGATGGATGATGTGTTGGCCGCGGGCCGCAAGTACATGAAGCACCGAGGTTTTCAGTCGATCGCCGCTGCTGCCGTCCTTTCGAATGTCGTTGGCGAGGTTGTCGCGGGCGAGATCAAGGGGCTGCAGGTTATGGCCGACAGCAGTTACTACAAGAATGCGCTTGCGGCACTTCAACGAGGGGACATTGGCAAGGCGCAAAATCTTCTGACCGGTGACGACAGTCTTTACACGGAGATCATCACCCGAGTCGGCGCCACGGCTGCTTTGAATTTCAAGCGACGCATTGATGAAGCATTCGATGCTGCGCAAAAGCGATCGTATGATTAATAATTCGTGATATACTAGCATGAGAGGCAGGAACTAGTCAGAAGAATCTCTGGTTAGCATTGCTCAATGCATACACGTGTGCGTTCGCACTTCGGCTCGCTCGCATGACCCCCTTATCAGAAGAACAGCGATTTCCTTCACTCGAGGAATTCCAAGGATGGTACAACCTGGGCTACGAGCGGCCCGGTGGCATTCCGGTATTGAATTCGCAGGAGGGGGTGCCGGAATTTGAGCATGGCGAGTTCTTTCATTTGTACGTGGCGGAGAATCCCTGGTTTCAGAAGCTCGTACAGCAATCGCAGCTTAAGCCGTTTGATCCTATCGCCGACCCGCCGATGTTTGTGCACAGTAGCGCCGATGATCGAACGCTCGAGGTCTACCCAGATTTTGACTACGTGACGGAAGACCTGATTCGGCGAATCCAACGGGAGTTTCTAGGGAGGCATCCATTTTGGCGCGTCGTGCTAGTTGCATACGCCCCGTCGTGCAGCATTGTGATCTATCCCGAGGTGGTTCGATTCGGCGGTTTGCCCTTGGGAGTTAATCCGTCCGATGCTCTTCGTGAGCTGCTGCCGCGGGCGATAACGGCGCAGGAAGCGATGCTCCGGCCGACGCGAGCGCAGGTCGAGTTTCTTCGACAGCGATTGCCGCACGCTCTGGACATGATACGCAACCAACCGTTCGTCGTTGTCGGCGTGCTGCAAAGTAAAACAGAGGATGACGTTCGGCTCTTTTTGATGCTTCGCGGTGCGGATGATGATTGCCTAGAGGTGCACGATCCTACTGATGCATTTGCCGGCGTCCTGCCTAGCTCTGGACGGTTTGGTATCGACGAGAATGGCACGATCATCAGCTATATCTCGATCCCGGACTCGGCCACTTTCTGCATCAAGATTTGGCATCCGCCAGTCGACTACCGCGGCCCGTTGACGATCACGAATCGGAAAACGGGCGAGAGTTATGTGTATCAGCTGAAATCTGAGGACATTACGTAAATTGTGGCTGGGGAATAAGAAACGGCCGAATTGCTTCGTATGCACTCGTGGAACAAATTGCCGATGAGCGGCGGTCGACAGTCAGAACGGGTCGTGGCGGCATTGCGGTGCTTGCGAACGTGCAATCAGTTCTTTGAGTTCGACGATCAGGAACGTGTCGTTAAGGTGGCGGTTTACCGCGCAAAGAATGCCGACGAGATTGCGGCCCACGTTGGGCAACTGCGCGACGTGCGGAACCTGATATTCGATGGGACGGACATTTCCGACAAGGGCGTGGCCGCGTTGCAGAATCTCAGCGAGGTGCGCGAACTTTCTCTGCAAAGCCCAAATGTAACTGCGGCTGGATTATCGTGCCTCGTCGGAATGAAGAAGCTTGAGCACTTGGCGCTTGATTCACCGGGGTTCGGTCGCCCCGAACTTGACACCATCTCACGAATTCAGAGTCTCAAAGAATTGGAGATTTGCGGTGGTGTTTATTGCGATGCAGACGTAGCGCCGCTGGCCGATTTGATATCTCTTGAAGAACTCGGGACGGCCGAGAATGAACGAGTTACCGGCACGTACGCTCGATTTCTAACACCGCTCGAACACCTTCTACGTCTGTCCCCGGGAGAATGGGTAACAGACGAGGGAGTGTCGTGCATTTCGCGCCTCTCCACCTTAGAAAAACTGTTTTTGGTGGGCCCCTATTCAAGCTTGGCGCTCAAACAAGTCTCGCAGCTGCATAATCTGCAAACACTGTTCATCACGTCCGATTGCGTTACCGACGCGGACATCGCAGTGCTCGCCGACCTGCCGAAACTGACATGGCTCGGATTGAGAACTCCACGTTTGACGGACGCCGGTGCGCTCCTGCTGCGTCACTGCCGCGGACTTCGATACTTGGGAATATTCCGCTCGGCACTGACGCAGACCGGCATGAAAATGCTGCAAGAGTCGATGCCGGATTGCAATCTGCAACTGGTCGAGGGCCGTCCGTCCGACGACGAAAGCTGCTGAACAGGCTGCATGCTCTTCAAGTAACTTCCTCGGCCGTCGATGCGTTACGCTATTTCGCAGGCGGCAATTTCAAGAGCCCGGGCTGGACAGGGATATACTGGCTCGGGCGCGTGGGTGCGGCCAACGAGGTTGCGCGTGACGCGATCGCTGCCGAACCTGTTGAGAAGCTTGTTTTCCCAAAGGTGTTAGATACAGTCGATGGTGTTGTGAACGTGCTCGTGCCTTCGCTCAACGACCCGACCCGGGACCGCCGAGTTTGGCGCAATGGCCGCCGGTACGACTCGCAGACGTGGGAGCCCATCGAATAGAGGGCGGAGCGCTAGACGCAGACCTTAGGGGCGATCGTTGTGAGCGGCACAGGCAAGACCAACCAAGTCGTCGAGGCGCTAAGATACCTACAAGCCCGGGACATATCTTTCTGGTTTGATAAAAAAGAGCGGGTCGTGGCGGTTTCACTCTCTGGCGATAAGGACGCCGACGAAATTGCCGCTCATATTGGTTGTCTGCACGATTTGCGCAGGTTGCAGTTCGAGAACACGGACGTGACCGATGCGGGGCTTCATCATCTAAGGTCGCTGACGAAGCTTCGAAAGCTGGAACTAGAGAATCCTCATGTCACGGGGGAGGGCCTGGCTTGCTTGGCCGGGATGACGCGTCTGCAAGAACTGAGTCTTGGCGGAGAGCAGCTTGGCGGCCGTGGGTTTCAACACCTGGCGAACCTTCGCAGGCTCGTCGAGCTGGCAATCGACTGTGGTAGATTCAGTGACGATGACTTAGCTCCACTCGCCGCGCTCGCAACGTTGGAAAGCGTGTCGGTGACGAACATTGTAAAAGTTGTTGGCGCTTTTGCCCGACATTTGTCAGGCTCGCCACGGCTGCGACGGATTGTTTGCCTGGACTGTGTTACCGACGAGGGGCTTGCTTCTATCGGCGGACTCACGAGCCTTGAATCGCTTTATCTTGAAGGTCCATTTACAGATGTAGGACTTCGACAGTTTGGCACGCTCTCGCGTTTACGGTCATTAGAAATCGCGTCCGAGCACGTAACCGGCGCTGGCGTGTCGATTGTGGGCGAACTGCTTCAGCTAGAATCGCTCTGCCTGAATACACCTTTGGTAACTGACGACGTGATTCCGTCACTCGAACGATGCCAAGGGCTTGAGCATTTGAGCTTCCGTTCACCCGTCCTGTCGGATTCAGGTTTGCAGAACATCCGTGACGTGATGCCGCGGTGCGAGGTTTTGGATCTGGTTCGGGACCACCACGAGGCTGCGCCCGAGGATGAAGATCAAAAGAACCGCGAGCGTTACGAGAGCGACACACCGTTTTTGAGCTTGCTGGCCAAGGCCAACAATTTGGACCTGTTGAACGGCACGTTTACCAAAATCGGCGACCGATATGATCACTTGGTAGACGCTTTGGCGTATTCACCGATCGAACGCGTGGTCATGCTGGTTTGGCATGTGACGGCCATCATCGGCAATGGTGGATTCGAGTATCTTTTCGGCGGCGAACTTCCGGGCGATCCAGATTTGCAGATCACGGCCGAGGCCTTCAAAGAGGCTGGCCTCGCGCGCAGCTACGAAGCCTTTCAGGAAGCATTCCGCCTGTTTCCCGGCGAAATTGTTCCGCACGATCCTGAAACGCGGTGGCAACAATACGACGCAGCGAATCGATCGGCCAGGAACGCGATCAATCGAAAGTTATGGCAGGACGACTGGGACCATCTAGTCGAGAAAAAAGTGGCCGAGTTCATCCGCCAGCATGCCGCGGAGCTTCTCTACTTGGACGATGGCGAGTAACGTAGTTCGTCTTACGCCGGCTGGGTGCGTTCAGGTCGCCTCGTCGGCCGTCGATGCGTGTTGCTATTTCGCTGCCAGTAGTTTCAAGAGCGCCTGAGCTGCCGAAGTCGAAGAGGCGGGGTTCTGGCCGGTGATGAGGCGGCCATCGGTAATCGAAAATGGTTGCCAGGGGGCAACCTTCTCGAATTTGGCGCCGAGCCGCTTCAATTCGTCTTCGACCAGAAATGGAACGACATGAGTGAGCTGCACTCCCTCTTCTTCTTCATCGGTAAAGCCGGTGACCCGTTTGTCTTTGACGAGTGGTTCGCCCTGAAATTTCACGTGACGTAGCACGCCCGGCGAGTGACATACGAGCGCAATCGGCTTCCCCGAGTTATAGAACGACTCGAGCAAGGCGATCGAGACCGGGCTTTCGGCGAGATCCCACAGCGGACCGTGCCCTCCGACATAGAACACGGTGTCGAAGTCTGCGGATTTGGCTGATTCTAACTTGATCGTATGGGCCAGCGCTTGCTGGGCCGACGCGTCCTTCTTGAAGCGAGCCATGGCCGGCGTTTGATTTCCTGGCAGGTCGCTTTTCGGGTCGAGAGGTGGCTGACCCCCATTGGGAGAAGCGAGCGTCAGGTCGACGCCGGCATCTTTAAACACAAAATAGGGCGCGGCGAATTCTTCGAGCCAGAAGCCGGTTTTGCGTCCGGTGTTTCCGAGCTGATCGTGCGACGTGAGCACCATGAGAATCTTCATTGTTGGTTTTTCCTGTGTATTGGCGAATCATGGCAGTAAGAAGCCGCCTGCGAGGCGAATTCAGTTCTACCGAAGCGTCGCAGCGATCCTTTTTTGAGGCCGATGGATGAGGAACCCAAGCGGCACATGGATGGACATGTCGGTTGTTACCGAACGCGGGCTAAGGTGACCGAATACCAATCGAGCGTGTCTTGCCACGTGCGTTCGACGTTGAAGCCTGCGTCTGTCAGAAGATCATGGATGGTCTCGCGAGTGAATTTGTAGCTGTTCTCGGTATGAATGTCCTCGCCTTTCGCAAAATTCACAACAAGGTCCGCGGCAGCGATGCACACCCGTTGGTCGCAAGCACTTTCCAGGTGCATCTCGATGCGCGAATGCTCGCGGTTCCAAAGAGCTCGATGGCGAAAGTGTCTGGGAATAAAATTCGCGGCAAGTTCACGGTTGAGACGATGCAGCATGTTCCGGTTGAATTCGGCCGTGACGCCACGCCGGTCGTCATAGGCTGCCAGCAATGTCGGCTCATCTTTCACCATGTCCACTCCCAGCAAAAGCGAGTCGCCAGGCTGCAGTTGGCTACCGATATTGCGGAGAATGGTTCGTGCCTCGGCCGGAGTGAAGTTGCCGATACTCGACCCGATATAGAGCGCCAACGTTGTGCCATCGAAAGAGGGGAGCTGCGGCGGATGCGTGACGTAGTTTGCAACGATCGGCGTTACATATATGTCAGGAGATGATGCGGCGATCGTATCGCGAGCCACGGCGAGCGCCTCGACCGATACATCTACGGGGAGATACCGCACCTCGGCCTGCGATCTCGCGGCAGCGTCGAGCAGAATAAGGGTCTTCGAGCCGGTGCCTGCTCCGAGTTCCACCAGACGCACCGGATGTGACCTGTTGGAAAAAGCGGTCACGATGATTTCGTCGCAATAGTTCGCGAGAATCGTGCGCTCGGTGCGCGTCGGGTAATATTCCGGCAGCTGCGTAATTCGCTCGAAGAGACGAGATCCGCGGGCGTCATAAAACATCCACGGCGCGAGAGATCGCGGACACGCGCGCAAGCCACGCCGCACTTCCGAAATCAGCATGTCGCGTGTGTCCAACGAAATGATGCAAGTCGAGTCGACCGCGGTCGAGCATCTAATCATGACGGGGAAGCCTTCTTACATTGCCAGTCTGATGCCGGTGAATTGCCAGCGTGTCGCCGGTTGAAAGAAATTGCGATAAGTCGCGCGAATATGATCTTGCGGTGTGACGCACGACCCACCCCGCAAAACCATCTGGCCGGACATGAACTTGCCGTTGTACTCGCCCAGCGCGCCGGGGAGGGGCTTATAGCCCGGGTAGCCAACGTAGGGGCTGGCCGTCCATTCCCAGCAATCTCCGAACAGTTGTGCGATGCCCGTGCCATGAGCTTGGGCAGTATGTAGCCTGCCCGTGTCGAGTAGATTTCCACGTGTAGGGGTCTGACTTGCCACACGTTCCCATTCCGCTTCGGTGGGAAGTCGGCAGCCGCGCCAGCGTGCAAAAGCATCGGCTTCGAAGAAGCTGATGTGACATACCGGCACGCTGAGAAGCGCGGACAGCCCGATCCAACCTCGTAGCGTGAAGATGCGCCAGCCTGTCTTGTCGCTCGAATCTGGCTGCCAATAGAGAGGTGCTCGCCAGCCCGTTGCTTTTACCGTGTCCCAACCGGCAGAGAGCCAGAGTTCAGACCGTGCATAGGCATCCTCGGACATGAACTCTAGAAACTCAGCACATGTGGCTTCGCGGTTAGCAATTTGAAACGGTTCGAGATACACCTTGTGTCGAGGAGTTTCATTGTCAAAGCAAAAGGCTTCTGTAGTCGTGGCAGGGAGCGGATTGCCGATCTCGATCAGCCCTCCGTCGAATGCGTGCCACTGGAGCTTGTCGCCTGGTGAGTCTCGATCTTCGGACTGAAGGTCGGCTTTGTACGAGGGATGGAGAGGATTCGCGAAAAATGCGTGCTTGATGTCGGTCAGCGCGAGTTCCTGATGTTGCTGCTCGTGGTTTAAGCCTAGGATGATTCGCCGCGTCGCTTCTTCATCAATGGGACGGGCAAGAAGTCTGGCTATCTCCCGGTCGACATGGGCCCGGTAGGCCACGATCTCGTCGAGCGATGGGCGAGAAAATGATGCCCGCAGCTTTTTGTCCGGAATCTCTTCGCCGAGCGCGTTGTAATAGCTGTTGAAGAGCCAGCGAAAGTCTTCGCGAAACGGCGTGTAGTCTGCCAGAAATTCGCGCAGCACAAATGTCTCGAAGAACCACGTCGTGTGTGCCTGGTGCCATTTTGTGGGGCTGGCTTCTGGACACGATTGAACCATCTGGTCTTCGGCCGACAGGCCGGTGGCGAGTGAGCAGGTCATCGACCGGACGGCATGGAACGTCGCGTTCAGACCAGGCATTATGCTCTCCACGGCGTGCGACAGTCTGACGAATTCCGGTACGAGAACCCGCAAAGATTAGAACCTGCGAGCCGGGCCATTGCACTCGGGTATCAGGCCTGCAAACTTGATACCAAAGTGCGATGTCCTGAAGCCTCGAGCGGTATAATATCCGAATCAGATGTACGACATACCCGCCGGCGCTCGCTATAACAGACCAGACTCCGGACCGGAACTACCCCTAATGTTGCAATTCTTCGCTGCTAAGTGTCGTGTAGTCCTACCGCGGATCTGACGCATATCGCGCAGGTGCGAGCATGTTGCGATTTTCGGGAGTTTCGAAAGCCTACGGAAATAAAACCGTTGTACCTCCGTTCGATTTGGCCGTGGAATCGGGCGAGGTTCTCGTGCTGCTGGGCCCCAGCGGTTGCGGGAAGACGACGATTCTGCGCATGGTCGCGGGACTGGTGCAGGCCACGACGGGGCAAATTGTCGTCGACGATTTAGAACTGAGCGAGCGCACTCTGCCCGAGGTGCGACGGCGACTCGGTTATGTGATTCAAGAGGGGGGCTTGTTTCCACATCTAACGGCCGAGGCTAATGCGACCCTCATGGCTCGCCATCACAGGTGGTCCCGCGAGCGGTGCGCAGAGCGATTGGCCGAATTGGTCGAGATGACGCGATTTCCTGCGGATGCTCTGAAGCGCTATCCCAATGAACTATCGGGAGGGCAGCGACAGCGAGTGAGCCTTATGCGCGCGCTTTTCTTGAGCCCACAATTACTGTTGCTTGACGAGGCACTGGGAGCGCTCGATCCAATGATCCGTGCTGGACTGCAGCGCGATTTGAAAGTTGTGTTCGAGCGCACGCGTGCTACGGTGCTGCTGGTTACGCACGATCTGGTCGAGGCAAGCTGGTTTGCCGATCGGGTGTGTGTGCTCGAGAACGGGCGAATTGTTCAACAGGGGGAGTTCGCTAGTATTGTGGACGCTCCGGCCAATGACTTCGTGAGCGAATTCGTCAATTCGCAGATCGTCGCCAAACGATGAACGCAGCGATATTAAAATGGGGAGCACTCTGCATCGCGCTGCTGGTCGCGGGGCTCGCGCCCTTACCCCACCGCCAGGCGACAGTACGCATCGGCTCGAAGAAGTTCACCGAGTCGGTAATTCTGGGAGAGATGCTGAGACTGTTGAGCGAAGATGCTGGCCTGACCGCGGCTCACTACCGCGAATTTGGTGGCACGCAGATTGTGTTTCAGGCGCTTAGGTCGGGCGAGATCGACGCTTATCCGGAATACACGGGAACAATCGTTCAAGAAATCCTGGCAGGAAAAGCGGTGCGCGATGACGAAGCCATGCGGCAAGAGCTTCGCGCGGAAGGCGTCGGGATTTCTGCTTCCTTGGGATTCAGTAATACCTATGCGCTCGCGCTCACCAGGAAACGCGCCGAGGAGTTGGCGATTAAGAAACTCTCGGATCTTCGGAGGTTGCCTGAGTTGCGGCTGGCGTTGACGCATGAGTTTCTCGACCGCGGCGATGGGTGGCGTGCGCTCGTGCGGCACTATGACCTGCCGCAGCAAAATGTTGTCGGAGTCGATCACGATATTGCCTATCCGCAGCTTCTGGCAGGCGAAATCGATGTGACCGACGTCTATTCCACCGACGCGATGGTGCATCGCAACGATTTGATATTGCTGGAAGACGACCTGAAGTTCTTTCCTGGCTACGACGCGGTGTGGCTCTATCGAATTGACACGGCCGAGCATCAACCGGGATTTCTCGAGTGCATCCAAAAGCTCGAAGGGAATATCTCTGAGCAAAAAATGCGTGAACTAAACGACGCCGTCGAGTCCGGGGACCAGTCAGAGTCACAGGCCGCGGCGGGCTTCTTGCGCACGCAAATGGGACTGAAGACAGAGCCGAAAGCAGACTCGTTGAGCCGTGTCATCCTAAAGCACGTCGGTGAACACCTCGACCTGGTGCGTCGTTCGTTGCTGCCGGCCATAGTGGTGGGCACGGCATTAGGCATCTTTTGCCAGCGCTATCGAGGAGCTGGCCGTGTCGTGCTGGCCGCCGTCGGGCTTTTGCAAACGATTCCCGCGCTCGCGCTGTTGGTCTTGCTCATGCCGGTGATCGGCGCCCTTGGCTATCCCAGCATCGGCGAGGGATCGGTAACTGCCGTCGTCGCGCTAATGGCCTATTGTTTATTTCCGATCGTACGAAACACCATCACAGGTTTGGAAGGAATTCCGCGCGGCACGATCGAGTCGGCGACGGTGTTGGGCCTGAGTCCAGCAGCAAAGTTGGCCGAAATCGAACTGCCGATGGCCCTTCCAGTCATGTTGGCTGGCATTCGCACGGCCGCGGTACAGAACGTTGGATTTGCGACCTTGGGCGCCATCATCGGAGCGGGCGGGCTAGGGCAGCCTATCTTGCGCGGCATTCGACTGAATGATCTGAAGCTGATCTTGGCCGGAGCGATTCCCGCGGCGTTGCTCGCCGTCGTCCTGCAACTCGTGATCGACGGTGTCGAGCGAGCTGTGGTGGCGCGTGGCTTAAAGGGCGGCGCGTCACCGGAACAATAATTCCCCGCGCCTGCTGAAATTCTCTGCAGCCCACACGCAGTGCGTTTGCTAACGCGCACTGAACTGGCAGTGAATGCGCCGTTTAGCGATCTTGCGCTGCGATGCAGCTATGATAGCCGCACTGGGCCAGCCAGGATCCGAGCGCGCAGGATGCACCGACTTACAGGTGGCAATAGCGCAAAGCACACCACGAAATGAAGTCTTGCAGAATCTGTTTCAAATTCTTGCGCGGCACTCGGCCGCTGCACGCGTCGATTGTTTGGGTTGCTGCGATTATTGGTCTGGCCGGTAAAGGGGCCAATGGCAGCGACCTCCTCTACACCGGCGTGAGTCTAGCGGGCGCTGAATTCGGCAGTGCGCCGACTCCTACGGACCTCGGCACGTACGACGACGACTACATCTATCCCAATTCCAAAGAGGTGGATTACTTTCTCAGCGAGGGGATGAACACGTTGCGCCTGCCATTCCGTTGGGAGCGCCTGCAGCCGACTTTGAACGGCGCGTTCGATAGCGCCGAGTTTGCGCGTTTCAATAGTTTCATCACGTACGCCACCAGCCATGGGGCGAACGTGATTATCGATCCGCATAACTTCGCGCGATATTATCCCGACCCCAACAACATGGAGGAATCGGCGCAAGGGCTGATCGGCAGCGCCGACGTGCCAGATTCGGCATTTGCGAATCTATGGTCGCGCCTGGCGGCCGATTACAAGGACAATCCGCACGTCATCTTTGGCCTGATGACCGAACCGAATTCCATGCCGACCGAGCAGTGGGTCACGGCGGCTAATACCGCGATCGCGGCCATCCGCAGCGCCGGCGCGCAGAACCTGGTGCTGGTGCCTGGCAACGCCTGGACGAATGCCGATTCGTGGAGCGACAACTGGTACGGCACCCCGAACGCGACCGCCATGCTCAAGATCGTGGACCCCGGCAACAATTTCGCCATCGAGGCGCATCAATATCTCGACCCTGATGGCTCTGGCACTACGGCTAAGATCACGAACAACGATCCGATGATCGGCGTCGAACGATTGACGAGTTTTACGCAATGGCTAGAGGCACACAACTTAAAGGGCTTCTTGGGAGAGTTCGCCGTCGCCAATTCGACGATTGGTACCGCCGCGAATCAAATTGGCGACGAGGCGCTCAACAACATGTTGAATTACGTCGAGGCCCACAGCAATTCGTGGCTCGGCTGGACATGGTGGGCGGCGGGGCCGTGGTGGCAAAACTATCTGTTTACCGCTGAGCCGACGAAGCTGGGAACTGCTAGCCAGGCTGATCGGCCGGTAATGTCCGTATTGCAACCGCACACCTCGGGCGTGCAGCTTCCCGGGGACGCTAACTTCGACGGTATCGTCAACGGGCAGGACATCGCTTTGATGGCCAGCAATTGGCTGCGCTCGGGCAGCGGAATGACGGGAGACCTCAACCATGATGGCATCGTCAATGGTCAAGACATGGCCCTCGCGGCGTCGAACTGGTTACGAAACAGCAGCAACGCGTCTGCCAGCGCACTATCGGTGCCCGAGCCGGCGAGCGTAGCACTGGCGGGCGCGGGGGCCGTCTGCGGATTGAGCCTGCTGCTCTACGGCAGGCATCGCAACCGCTGCGCCGAATGCCGACACGCTCTATACAACCGCCTGGCTGGATGTGGGGCACGAGCCTTGGGTGCTCGGCATCGTGCCCGGCCAGCCGTTCGACAGCAGCAAGTTGAGCAAGCTCGAGAAAGAGGAGTTCTCGCTGGTTCCCAAGATTGCCAACGAGAAGATCATGCTATGGATGAAGGAGGGAATCGTAGATCGCGATATGAAGCTGGAGTACGGCTGGCTATTCACCACTAAGACCGGCCTGTACGGCACCAATTACATTCAACGCGCGCTCATCACGGCGATCGGCCTTGGCGCCAACCGGCCGCAGGACGCCGTTTATCCGACGTCCGAAGGGCCGAATGCGCTCGAGTCCTATTAAGGCCAGAAGAAATATGTGATGCATTTCGCGAAGGGCCAACTTCCGCCGGTGGAGGGTTTCTGGTCGCTGACCATGTACGACAAAAACTATCTCTTCGTGCAAAATCCCATCAATCGACAGAGCATCAGCGCGCGCCAGAACTTGAAGTCAAACGCGGATGGATGTGTGGACTTGTACGTTCAGAACGAAAGCCCGGGCGCGGACAAGGAATCGAACCGGCTGCCCGCTCCGGTGGATAAGTTCATTCTGATGATGCGACTCTACTGGCCGAAGGAATCGTCGCCGTCGATTATCGACGGCACGTGGCGAATCCCCGAAGTAAAGGCGGTCGACTAAGCGGTGTCCCTGATCGCTCTGCTCGGCTAATTGTCGGACTTGTTCTTCTTTCGCGAGCACGGTCAGGCCAACCAGCCATTTTTCCAGCACGGACGTATTTTTTGGGATCCTCTTGACGGCACCAGTGAATAGTGTACAAATGTATACATGGCTCGCTGGCGACAACAAATGCGATTCAGCACGACAACCGAAAATCCGGGGCCGCTGAATCTGCACGAACTGGCCGAGCGTCACGCTAACGAATTGTGGGTGCCCGCAGAGTTAGATGAACGGCAGGCTGTGCAATTCGCCTTGGATCAGTTCCGCAGACAGGTGGCTGCTGAGTTGGAAATGATCGAGATGAGGGCGAGCCATCTGATGGAACGGAAGATCGCCGGTTAAAGGCCGCTGCGGGAAACGGGCCACCGCACTAAAGATCGACGAGCCCATTGGTTCAGTGTTTAAATCTAGCGCCTGAATCGATGTGCAGAAGTACGCCCGACAGGAATCGAACCTGTAACCTGCGGATTAGAAGTAGCGTGAGCGATTGGCGGCGAAATGCGTGAAAAAGCCCTCAAAAACAGAGTTTTTTGGAACAGACGCGCCTCCCGAAGGCTTGCCGTAACTCTCTACATTTTATGGAGAATTCTCACGGTTTCAAACCGATTCTGTACCGCGGTACAGAATGCGCCCGGGCTCAATTGCCGTATCGCGTTCGTTGCGGTCCTGAGCCCGGCGTCCAGAAAAGTCGTTAGTTGGGCTACTTGACCGACAACCACGGCAAATGCTCGTCCGATTGGGATTGAGCCTTTCATTCAACAACGTACGGACGATTACGACTCGTCGCGAATACCTGGGACAATCGTATTCAGGATTTTTATCAGGTCCGCATGATGCACAGGCTTGATAAGGTGGTAATTGAAGCCAGCTTCCTGTGATCGACGACGATCTTCCGGTTGGCCGTATCCAGAAACCGCAATCAGGATCTCGCGAGAAAATCCAGCTTCGCGGAGCTTTTGGGCGACCTCGAATCCATTCAGTCCGGGAAGGCCCAAGTCCAGCAACGCCACGTCCGGCTTAAAGGCCTTGAACGTTTCAAGTGCGGCATAACCTTCGTATGCTTCTCGCACCTCATGTTTGCTGGCCTTTAAGAGCAATGAGGCGGTTGTCGCGGTGTCACGGTTATCGTCGACGACCAAGATGCGTAGCTGATGACTTGTCGCTTGTGCTCGATTGGCGGCGACCGCCGACGACGGTTTCGGAGTCGTGAGGCGCAGCCGCAAGGTGAACTCGGAGCCTTTGCCGAGTCCTTTACTGGCCGCCGAAAGCACCCCGCCCTGCATTTCCGCGAGTCGTCTGGCTACGGTCAAACCGATGCCGAGGCCTCCCTCAGTGCGATCGATGGTCCGGTCGGCCTGGGCGAAAAGATCGAAGACGCGCGGCAAGACTTCGGGCGCAATACCGATACCGGAATCGGAAACGCTAGTGACGGCACATTCTCGGTCGGCTTGTACCCTAAGGCACACGTGTCCTCCGTCGGGTGTGTACTTCGCGGCATTGGTGAGGAGATTAACCACGATTTGCTCGGTGCGTACCGCGTCGACATGAATCGGCAATTCCTCGTCGGTAAGCTCGACGGTGATTTGGTGCCCTTTCAACAACAGAACCGGACGAGCCGTTTCCAGAGCCCGTGAGGCGATAATCTTGGCGTCGGAATCTTCCAGCTGGAGCGAAATCTTGTTCTGGCTGACACGGGATACATCAAGAAGATCGTCGATCAGGCGTGAGAAGTTGCCGAGCTGCCGTTCGACGATGTCAAACAGGTGCGGGTTGTATTCTTGTGCCGGCATGCGGGCGAGGTCGGTCGCGTAGCGAATGGCGGCCAAAGGGTTTCGCAGCTCATGGGCGAGCATGGCCAGGAATTCGTCACGCTGGCCAACGGCTTGTTGAACGGACTGATATAGCTGGGCATTGTCGATGGCGATCGCTGCTCTTCCGGCAATGTTCTCGGCAAAACGGCAGTCGGCATCATGATACGCTTCGCGCCCATCGGACCTCACGAAGGTGATGACGCCAAGGATATGATCTCGCGCCCGCATTGGCACGCTGATCACCGAGCGCGGGCGCAGTTTGTCAAAGAGGGCGCCGACCGCCGGTTTGGCCGAAAAGGTGTTTAAGTGTGATCGGGGGATATCGGCAACGAGATGAGAGGCGTCTTTGCGTAAGGCATTGGCAGCGGACGCCATGGAGTCCCAGCTCAACGGAATAGCCGCGATCAATTCATGCAAGGCGGCGCTATTGTCAGGATCGCGATGATAATATGCCGCGGGTTCGATCTGTCCATCGTCGATTAGGCGGTAAACGATGCACCAGTCCGCAAAATACGGCACGGGCAAGCTGGCAATCAGGTCTTGCACACTCCGCTCGTCCACAAGCGCCGCCAACTTCTGCCCGGAATCTGCCAAAAATTCAACGGCGTTTTCTTCCTTTCGCCGAGCGCTAATATCGCGAGCCACCTTGGAAGCGCCAACCACTTCTCCTTCGGCGTTCTTGATGGGAGAGATGCGCAGTGACACCTCGACCAGCGAACCGTCCTTGCGTTGGCGGACAGTGTCCCAATGCTCGATTCGCTCACCGGCAGAAAGCCGCTGCATAATTTCCTGGAGTTCCGCCCGGTAGTCGGCAGGGACGATGAGGCTAATGTGTTGACCGATAGCTTCGGCTGCGGTGTAGCCGTAGAGTCGTTCGGCGGCAGCGTTCCAGCTAGTGATCGTGCCATCGATTCGTTTGCTGATGATGGCATCGTCAGAGTATTCGACGATGTCGGCGAGCTTTTGCAGTGCTTCTTCCGCCTGGCGCTGCTTGGTGGCGTCACGAAAGACAAGGATGACGCCTTGCACCTTGCCGTGGTCGTCGAAAATGGGGGCAGCGCTATCGTCGATGGGCCGTTCCGTGCCATCCTTGGCAATGAGAACAGTATGATTGGCCAGACCGACGATGGCGCCAGTCTGAATAACTTTGGCACACGGATTCTCGACGGGGCGGCGAGTCTTCTCCTGAATGATGTGAAACACCTCTTTCAGCGGCCGCCCGATCGCTTCGTCGGCTTGCCATCCGGTCAGGGCGGTGGCGATGCCATTCATGAATGTGATGCGTTCACCGGGTCCGGTGGCAATGACCGCGTCGCCGATGCTTGACAGGGTGACGCGGAACCTTTCACGATCCCCGATAGCGCGTCGATTGGCGCGATTCAACAGTTCCGTGAGGATGAGAATGGTGGCGGTGACGACGATGAAGGCAACAAAGGCGTTGACAGTTGTCTCATCCCAGTGCGTAAGAGGGAGTGCGGCATCCGGTGGGATAAAAAAATAGTCTGCCGCCAGATAGCTCAGTATTGCCGCGAAGATGGCTACCCTTACGCCGGCATACCAGGCGGCGAAGCCGATCGCTGCAAAATAGGTCGGTAATAGAAACCGGTCACCAACGAGTGGGTCGAGGAGGAACCTGATCAGCGTGGCGGCGGCGACCGCCAGCGCTGCGATCGCATAATGAGAGGATCGCGAGCGCATGGTCGGTCCAGCCATGGGGAACTTCGTACCCTAAGATCGGAATCAGTATACTAGGAACGGCGCTGCCACCGTTAAAGTGCCTGGCAGCCAAACTCCGTGACGACACTAGCGTTGTGCCGGAGGTAGAAATCGGTGCAGTTGGATTACCAATTCGTTAACCGATTCGCGCGTCGGTCTCACGCATTCAAGCACCGGATCATTTATTGGGAAACGCTTCTGGTGCATTCTGCCTTCAAGGCGAACCAGAAAGTGAAGCTCTTGAATCCACACGCTCAGTAGCCGTTCGACTTGCCATCGCTCCAGATTCGCGCGCTGTTCATCTTTAGCCCTCCGATTGACGGGTTTAGCCGAGAGTGATCAAATGTCCATTATGGTGGACTCCTCTGGACCGGTGGCGCAATGAGACGTTCGGGTCATGCCGATCTGCCGCTGCATGGCGGCCACGTTCCTCAATGGCTCGCCCAGCGTATGGCGGCTCTTGGTGGCGCCATTTCTGAAACGATCATTCAGCAGTACGGCACCGACGAACTACTGGCGCGGCTGGCCGATCCCTTTTGGTTTCAGGCCTTCGGGTGCGTATTAGGAATGGACTGGCATTCGTCGGGCGTTACGACGTCCGTAGTCGGCGCGCTCAAGCGAGCGCTGCGGTCGAAAGCCGGCGAGCTTGGAATCTACATCTGTGGTGGCCGGGGACGCCATTCGCGCCAGACCCCCGACGAACTCATATCCGTCGGAGAGGACACTGGCCTCGATGCCAATGCTCTAGTACGTGCCAGCCGACTTTCCGCCCGCGTCGATAATAACGCCGTGGGTGACGGCTTTCAGCTGTATCTGCACAGCTTCATTGTTGCGCGCAATGGGCAATGGGTAGTCGTTCAGCAAGGAATGAATGTTCAGACAGGCATGGCCCGTCGTTATCATTGGCACTCTCAGCGCCTCAAGAGCTTTATTGAGGCACCCCATAGCGGTATCGCCGGCGAGTCGCAGGGTCAGATCATGAACCTTGTGGATGGCCAAGCGGCTCCAGCACAAGGAGCCATCCTCGATATCCTAAGGCAAAAGCCGGAAACCAATCTGCAAGAGATCCGCAAGCTCATGATGCATCGGCGGCACGAAGTCGGTCGCCACTGCGTCGATCTTAAGCGCCTTGGCGCTGTTTTGCTTACGGCCTACGAGCGAAACCTGTCGGACTTTGCGTCTGCTCTTCTTTTAGAAAAGTTGGGGCCTCGAACGCTTCAATCGCTTGCTCTCGTCGCCGAAGTCATTCACGGAACACCGACAAGATTTCGGGACCCAGCACGGTTCGCTTTTGCGCACGGCGGCAAGGACCGCCATCCATTTCCAGTGCCGACGAAAGTTTACGACCGAACGGTCGAGGTTTTGGAAACGTCGTTGGAAAGGGCGAAACTAGGTGATAAGGAGCGGAGCGAAGGTTTGTCGCGTCTACATCGGTTCGTCAAAACGATAGAGCATACGCTGCAGCCGGAAGCCGATTTTGAAAAACTGATTGCCCATGAATATCAGATCAGCCCGTCGCTTGGTGGGCGTAGTGTCTTCGGACCGGCACGGTCGCCCGAATCCACCAACACACAGCTACGATTGTTTTAAAAGACAGGCGGTACGCTGCAGCGCAAAAAAAGCCGCCCCATCATGGACTGGGACGGCTCCATTCTTTCCACGTTAACCTACGGGTGGTGACCGTAAGTCTTGTTGAATGGCGCGCTTTGTGCGCGAGTTTCATCGTCGACGTCCCCCGCATCCGGGTCGCCGCGGTCGATACGTTCCTGGGTGCGATGGTGCGGATCATGGGCGACGCCAGCAGCATGATATTGCTGTTCATCGTTACGTTTCTGGTCCACCGCGCCATTTTGTCCGCCGGTTCGATCGGGAATGCGGCGCCTGTCGTCCTCGTCTATTTCGGTCGCGGCTCCCCCGGCATTCTGAGTGTCGGATTGCCACGACGGTCGCTCCTCGGGCTGGACCGAGCCGGATTTGTTTGCCTTATCGAAGGCAGGCGGTTTGGGCTGCGCCTTTTGTTTTCGTGTGCTCATGATAATTTCTCTCCACGTAACTCCGATCATTTAACGCTGAAATAAATGCAAGCAAGCTAGCCTCACTTATTCTCCACCTGTTCTAAAGCAGTCTCTCGGCTGACGAACTTGCAGAAGTGGCTCGTTCGCCGTCGGCCGTCTCGTCCTGATAAAAGAGACTAAATCCGATTCGTCGAACTTCTGGAAGAGGTCATCCCACGACAATGGCTCCAGTTTAAGATTGCTTGGTCCCCCGGGCCTATCAATTCGCAGTAAGCAAGCTTCTTCGCCGCCGTGAGCGTGATGGGCAATGGTCGCCGGCTGACCGCCACGCTCGCTAACCGTCCGCTTGATCTCGTCGTCGCTCGTGTATTTGCTGTCATGGGAAATAGCGATCTTCTCCTTTCGAGGGAGGAGTTACCGTCCTGGTTCCATGTTTTTAGGCTCTCCGTAATACATCTCATCCGGCACTTCCAGCCAAATCAGGTCTGGGGAATCGACGGCAATCGCCTCAGCTTCTGCGACTGTCAGACCGGTTGCCGCCTCATCGATGCTGTCGGCGTCTTTGTTGAGCGCCAAGCCTTCTTGCTCTGCGAACTGAATCGCGTCGAATCCTTTAAGTTTCATGATTTGCTCCATTGATAGGACTTTGCGGTAATTACGCAAAACGCGTGCCGATTGGCATTCGACTTGCACGTTCAATCGACACTCGGGCAGCTCAAAAAAGGAAGAGCCATGAAAAGTAGCGACAAAGATCGAGCACAACAACGGGCCGGGCAACGAGACGACGAACTATTGCCAGGCGAGGACAGCGATGTCTGCCAAATCGGCGATGAGGCAACGGGAAGTCCGGCAGGCGGACTTGATTCGAGCGGCCTCGCGGGACTTCCAGCCGGCGATGGAGCACCTGGTGACGCCGAGTTCATTGATCAAGAAGACCCCACCGAGCCGCAATCGGGGATTTCGGGCGGAGCAGTCGGCGGCACACCCGCAAATAAGCGCACTTACGGGGACTAAGGACAGAAGTCGTTCTCTATGCAGATCGCTAACCTCTGATTTCCTTTCTATCATCAGGAAGAGCAATGAGCATTTCGCCTTCTCCCGTTTGGCGAGCTCCAGATGGACCCACATTTCCTGCGTTGGCAAAGTCCCTGAGCGTGGACGTATGCGTGGTTGGTGGCGGAATTGCCGGGATCAGCGCCGCGTATTTCCTAAAGAGAGCCGGAAAAAAGGTTTGTTTACTAGAGCGCGACCACCTTGGCAGTGGGGATACGGGCAGGACGACGGCGCATTTGACGTGCGTAACTGATGTTCGCCTGACTGAGCTCGTCAAGGCGTTCGGACGAGAGTCCGCGACCCTGGTTTGGCGAGCGGGCACCACCGCTGTTAATGCCATTGAGCGCATCGTGGCAGAGCACGACATCGCTTGCGAGTTTCGGCGAGTTCCCGGTTTTCTACACGCCGCGCTGTACGGTCGTGACGACGAAACCGAATCCTTGCGTGAAGAGGCCGAGCTGGCGCGGCAGCTCGGATTTGATGCCGAGTTCGTTGCCGAAGCACCGATCGTCAACAAACCTGGCATGAGAATCAGCGATCAGGCGAAGTTCCGGCCGCTGGAATACGCTTCGACGTTGGCCCACTTCATTGACGGGGACGGCAGCTTCGTTCACGAGCACTCTGAGGTGTCCGAAGTCGAGGACAAGCCATTGGAGGTCGTTGCCAACGGGTGCAAAGTCTCGTGCCAGGACATTGTAATGGCGACGGAGATTCCCCTGATGGGGAAGACGGGCCTTCTGCGAGCATCCCTCTTGCAGACAAAACTGGCGGGTTACTCCTCCTATGTCGTAAGCGGGCTCCTTCCGTCTGGCACGTTACCTGAGATCAGCCTTTGGGATACGAGCGATCCGTACTATTACCTGCGCGTTGACAGGGAGCCGGATCGCGATCGCGTGATATTCGGCGGCAACGATCACAAGACTGGCCAAGTCAACGACACGGAAGATTGTTATTGCCGCCTGGAGAAAACCCTGTCCGAAATCCTGCCGAAGGTCGAGATCGACCATCGCTGGTCAGGTCAGGTGATTGAGACCAACGACGGCTTGCCACTAATCGGAGAAGAATCGCCGCATCAGTTCGTCGCGACCGGATTCAACGGCAATGGAATGACCTTCGCGACCGTCGCTGCAATGGTCATTCGCGATGCCATTCTTAAAAAAGATAATCCCTGGCAAGAGCTCTTTTCTGTGGATCGTAAGAAGATACGTGGCGGCACATGGGACTATATCAAGGAGAACATCGATTTCCCTTACTACTTCGTAGCCGACCGTCTGAAGGTCGCCAAGTCCCCGAATGCCGACGATGTGGAGATAGGGCAGGGAAAAGTCCTAAAGATTGATGGCGTCAACGTGGCCTGCGCGCGCGAGGCGACTGGTCGTTTGCACCGAGTGTCGGCCGTATGCACACATCTCGGGTGCCTTGTGAATTGGAACGACGCTGAACAAACGTGGGACTGCCCGTGCCATGGTTCACGGTTCAAGGCCTCTGGACAGGTTTTGGCCGGCCCCGCTGAATCCCCGCTTGAACCAGTTCCGTGGCCGAGGAAAACCACGGAATGAAATGTTCCTGTCGCGGCCGAACCGAACGCGCGCCAACTTTGGATTCAGTGGAGCGTCAAGTGGCAGAGTGGTAAATTCGGAATCGTTTGTAGGGCACGGCGCCAGCCTTCTGAATGGGCCGGTTGATCAGTGCATTGTCTTCCAAGGTCCACCCTAATTCGGCTCCGACATAGCCTAGCCGCTGCCCTATTTCGCGGGTTCGCAGGATTAACAGCTCGGTGACGCCTCGTCCGCGAAATTCGGGGAGCACCCCCAGGACCAAGACCCTCCCGGCACGAATGCGTCGCATGTTCCGCCACAGGCGGAACAGACCGAGCGGCAAACCAAATGTGGTCAGCCGCCCATTCAAAGGGCGTGTGGCCTGGTTGAAGTCAGGAATCGTAATGGCGAGTCCTGCTGGTCTTCCGGCGACCTCGGCCATAAGCATCAATTGTGGCTCTGCGAATTGCTTCAAATGTTTGGCAAGATCGCGAAACTCCGCCTCGGTCATCTTCACGAAGCCCCAATTGTTTTCCCACGCCTGATTGTAAAGCTCCATGCACCGCGCGACTTCAGCGTCAAAATCCTTAAAAGTGAGTTGACGAATTTCAATCTTTCCGCGACTAGAGGTTCGCGCCGCTCGACTAGCCCACCGCGACATCTTAGGGCATGAGCAGTCAAACCACCATCCATGGAGGTCTTTGACCTTGGTCAGCCCCCAACTCTCAAGCAGCTTTGCGTAGTAAGGCGGGTTGTGATTCATGAGTACTCGTTGCGGCGTATCGAAGCCCTCAATCAGGAGACCGCACGGGTAATTCGTCGAATAGTCGATCGGCCCCATCAGCTCAGTGCGCCCGCGGCGAGCAAGCCATTCCGCACTCGCATCCAGCAAGGCATCGCCAATAGTTTCGTCGTCGAGACTTTCAAACATGCCGAAACAGCCGACATTCGTTGCGTGCGCCTTGTTGTAATTTGGGTCGTCGCTAACTAGTACTCGGCCTACGACGGCCTGCTCCCGTCGCGCGATAAACTGCGTCGCGGCTCCATGAAGGTAGAACGGGTGGCGCCGACGGTCCAAAAATGCTTGCGCCTC
This sequence comes from Pirellulales bacterium, assembly GCA_036499395.1. NCBI lineage: Bacteria > Pseudomonadati > Planctomycetota > Planctomycetia > Pirellulales > Pirellulales bacterium. Next base: position 12,427 of record DASYDW010000121.1, on the reverse strand, counting down.
CACCCACAACGGAGGCGCCCAATTCCGGTCTCCTTTATAGATCTGCCAGGGTAGGGAGATGAATTCGTTTAAATCTTGCCGGGTCTGCACCTCGGAAACAATTACCGGGATATCGGAGATGGTTCCAGGCGTAGGCGGCGGTCCCAATGGCTGCGCCAAATCGACTGCTAGCGGAGCGATTCTCGAATCGATACGGTTCATATTTCTTCCGAAATCTGCGTTATCCGTTACCGGATTTGAGAGGTGAACGACCGTCGCGGTTTCAAAAACATTTCGCACTTTCTGTGCCAAGACGCGATTGGCGGTAATGAGCTGGTGGATTCCATGATCCGGCGAGGTAAACCCAGCTATAAAGGCATGGCAATTGCTCTTCAAAACCGACGGGTTTTTTTAACCACCAAGGCAGCAAGATGTGCGCTGCCAATACTCTGAAGGAGCCCGATTATGGCGAGTTCGATGAAGAATACTGTGGCGAATGCGGGCCACGCGGTGGCCGACGCCGCGAAGAATGTGGGCGATAAGATTGCCCAAGGCGCCGAAGAGGCTGCTGAGTTTGTGAAAGATAAGACCGGAATGGGCGGCCCGGCCGAAGGGACGGACGTTGGCGTTGCCGGAATTAAGAAACATATGAAGGTCATCGCGTCGTGCGGCAAGACGGTCGGCACCGTAGACGGTGTGGAAAGTAATGCCATTAAGCTGACGAGGAAGGATAGCCCTGACGGGCAGCACCACTTCATTCCAGTCGGATGGGTCGAGCGCGTGGATAGCCACGTCCATCTATCGAAGAACTCCCGGGAAACAGAAGAGAACTGGAAAGCGGACGCCCTGTCGTGCGGTTGCGCTGAGTAATAGGTCCGCGACCAATTGGATTTTGAAACGAGGCCCGTTTCGTTTGGGGACGGGCCTCATCTTTTGGCCTACCGACGTCGGCGAGATGCGTGGCAATGGAATGGGCACGCCCTACGCTGGGCAGGCGTAGTCGTCGAATACGCTCGGCCATTCTACGGCTTTAACGCTGCGCAATCGTCTTGGATTGATTGGTGGCGAATCTCTGCAACAGTTCCCAGCCAAACGAAACTGCCCGCCACGCTTCGTCGAAATCGAGATGATCGGCGGTGTCGCCGGGCAGGTGATACCAGGGCATATAACCATGTGCACGAAAACTGACGATCGTCATGCCGGGTATGCCGCGAACGAGGAATGCTAACCCATCGGTCGGTCCCGGCATCGTATGGGGATCGATGTCTTCGAGCCCGATCGACCGCGCCGTCTCTTTGGCCATGTTGACCATTTCGTCAGGATACATGATCGGCCAACCGAACAAGGGAAGGTCAGCGTCAAAAAACCTCGGTGGACCAACTCCTAGGTTGTCGAAATTCAAGAAGATCGTAGGCAGTTCCTTTAGCTCCTGCCGGTGCCGGTCTGCCCAGGCGGTAGCCCCCAACAAACCCGATTCCTCACAACTCGGAATTAGGATGACGAGTTCCACTCCTTGGACGGGTTCTGTCTGCCAGGCTTCACCTAGCGCGAGCGCCGCGGCCGCCCCGGTCGCATTGTCTGCCGCCCCGGGCACAAAAGGTCCGATCGCCCAGTCAGCCAATAATACGATGGCAAATAAATAGAGGCCGAGCACCACGAGATTGCCGGTCGTGATAGCGGGATGGGGGCCATGGATCATCGCAAAAGCACTTAGCACGCTTTGTCCGACGATCACTACTCCCAAAAGGGTTAAAGGAGGCTTCAAGAATGCCGGCAACCACCAGAAAAGCGGTATCACGTATTTGCCGATGCGCCAGAGAATCCCCGTTCTTTGCGTGTCGTAGTGACCACTGACGATCAAGCGCAGCCTTGGCGCCACGGCGGGGATGGTGGCGGAGAGGTTAATCGACGGATAGCGCACGAGCGGCCGACTAAGCCAAATGCCTCGTGTCGAATTCTCGGCCCACAACGACAGTAGCACGATGATGTCGACGCCGATGGATAACACTGGCCATATCCAGAGGCCCATGGCGCCAACGGTTGCAATCAAGACATGAATGAGAACACGAGCACCGAACGACTTCGAGCCAGTAAACGTCTCGCGTTCCGGCTCAAACCCAACCGATTTGAACTCCTCAAATAGATAGTCGGCGGCGGCCCGTTCCCGGTTTGTCGTGGACCCTCGATGGCCAAAGGCAGCGAGGGCGCGAACTCGCCGCTCAAAAGCCGATCGCTGTTCGTGACGCATTGATAGCCTTTCGGCCGGGCTTCGAGCGGCGTATGCGGTAATGAAGATGAGTGGCAGCAATCCAAGAATCAATCAGGCAGATTGTACTGGAACCGTTTGCCCTGTGCTTTAACTGGAAGCGTGGCTAAGCGGTCTGCCCTTGCGCAGATGTTGATCAAATCGTTCCGACGACTGGTCAAAAAAGTATCGACCCAGCTTAAAGGCTTGTTCCTGAAGTTTGCCGCGCTTACTCATAGTCCCCGCGGCAAAGGTTAGCGCAAAGCCGGAGCGGTCGGCCTCGTCATCATTATCGGTGATTAGCTGCGATAGGTTTGCCAGATCGTGATCGTCTCCGAGGGCCGTCGCGAGCTCATGTAAAACTTTTTCCAACGGCGATATGCGGCGGGCATGCAATGCATGAATGAATTGCATCTGGTGCCAAAGGCATTTTACCTCCTTGCGCCACGAATGGAGATTCTCGATCGATGGATCAGCGATCGCCTTTTTCAGGCAGCTCTGGGACGTGTTATAAGTTGCCATGATTCCCGCTCGAATGAGCGACCAGCCCGATTCGAGTTTCCATTCGCCGATGGTTTTCTTCGACTCCTTCAAGTGTTGCTTAATGCGCTGAACTTTATGCTTTTTGCCAAGCAACTGCACCAACGCGGAGTTGTGACGCGTGGCCAATTGTTCGTGCAACTTGTGGAAATCTTTCCGCGTGATACGGACAACTCTGTCGTTTTTTAGTTTGTCCGCTGTTGTACGCAACACCTCGGCGTCGCGTAATTCCGCGAGCTGTTTGCCGGCTTTTTGGAAGCGGGTATCAATGTACCGAAACGTCTTTGTCCCGATATCGTGGCGAACGAGTCGAAGCAAGGCGCGCATCCGCTTTATTCGCTTGCGGAGTCGGTGGATTAGACCCTCGGCATTTAGGCCATCGAGCTCTCGCAAGGCGCGCTCGATATCGCTTCTGAGGGAGCGTTTTAAGCCTTTGGCGATTGGCTCTTCGGATCGCAGCGCGAACGTCATATCAGGTTCACTTTCCTGGCCTAAGCCGCCTTTTTCGAGTCTCTTTGGTTTGCGCTTTTTGCCCATTGCTGCATCGATCAACTGATGCGCGCGAATCACGTCGCGTCGACCCGGAATGGTAAATGTGCGGCCTTCCATCTCATTGAAAAAGACAAAGAAGTGCTCAATCTCAGTAAGTAGTTGCGGCAGGACATCCCCTAGTGAAAGGTAACGTGGCGGATTGTACCGCGTCTCAAATCCGCCCAATAATCGATCGTTGCGGACCCGTTTTTCCTTTTTCCATCCGCTATGTCTCAACCAATCGGGTAGGAAAAGGAGCGGAAAAAGGAGGGCCGGGGAAGGAAGCAGGTGGATACTCAGCGACCAGGTCGGCAGCCGAAGATTCATTCCGCCCAATGTGTGCCTTTGGCGCCCTCTTGGCGAAGGCTCAACTTTCTGGATAAAGCGAACATCAATCGCAATCCTTATGCCGCAATGGGTCGCGCGACCACCTTCGGGCGCGGCTTTTGCCTATTAGCCGCAAAAACAGGGGACGAGCCATGATTGGCACGACAAAGCAGCCGTCGGTTGAGGCGGGCCGAGAGAAGCGTCTCAATTTTGGCAAGCATTTGCGCGCGGCAGCGCCGCGCTCCGATCATGCCAAGTGGGATATCCGCGGGCCGATGGACCCTCTGCCGCTGGTTGGTGAGTGGTCGGCCGGTCGAATTGTCGGATTGGTGGTGATTCGTCACGGTCGGATGGCCGATTCCCCACTGTCCTTCTTTCGCGGTTCGGCAGTCGTCATGGCCCGCGATCTGGCAAAAACTTCCGTCTCAGGGCTTAGGGTTCAGGCCTGCAACGACGCGCACCTTCTGAACTTCGGACTCTTTGCGAGTCCTGAACGGAACTTGCTCTTCGATATCAACGACTTCGACGAGACGTTGGACGGTCCTTGGGAATGGGATTTGAAGCGTATGGCCGTAAGTTTCGTGCTTACGGGGCGGGAGCATGGCATTTGCGGAGCAGACTGCAAGGACACGATCAGTGCAGCGGCCCGGGCCTACCGCAAAAGCATGTTACGCTACTGCGGGATGTCACCCCTGGATATCTGGTATTCGCGGGTTAACGAAAAAGCGGTACGCAAAGTATTCGCCAGCGACATCCGCAAAGCTGTCGACGACCGCTTAGACAAAGCACATGCCAATGGTCCGACGCAAGCGCAGAGCTGGCTCGTTACCAACAATGGCGATCGTCCTAAACTCGCCGATGATCCGCCCCTGACGCGCCACGCTGGACACCTTCTATCCCGTCACAAGCTCGTCGAGCTACTCGGGCATTATCGCGAGTCATTGCCTGAAGATCATCGCCAGGTCTTTGACCGCTATGAGTTAGTGGACCACGTGTTCAAAGCCGTTGGCTTAGAAAGCATCGGAACACGCTGCTTCGTGGTGTACCTAAGTGGCCCGGAGGGCGCGCCACTCTTTTTGCAAATCAAGGAGGCCACGCCCTCGATCATTGACCGAATTGGAGGTTGTCGCTGGAAGGGCAATCAGGGAAGGCGAACCGTTCTCGGTCAGCGCTTGATCCAGGGAACCACAGACATTTTTTTGGGATGGTCTCATGACGAAGGAAGGGATTATTACCTTCGCCAGTTTCGGGACATGAAGGGAACGCTCGCGCCGGAGGCAACATCCAGCGAAGTTTTGTTGGATTATGCCAAGCTTTGCGGCAGGACTCTGGCGCGGGCCCATGCGCGGTCCGGAGATGCTTGTAGTATTGCCGGCTATCTTGGCGCCGACGATGCATTTGAGAGGGCTCTTTCGAAATTCGCCGGTGCCTATGCGAGCCAAGTCGAGCGGGACTTCGATGCTTTCCGCAAGGCTGCCATCGCAGGCAAATTTCCCACGTCTAAAGGATAACCACTCTCGTTGTCTTGAAAGGAGAAGAGATCATGCCGCAAGGTCCACGTTTTGAAAAACTGGCAAGTGACGCCAAGTCGCGGATTAAAGAAATCTCGCCCGCCGAGGCAGCGAATGAGCAAGCGAGTGGAGCTTTATTGATTGACGTGCGCGAAGCGGCGGATTTTGAGAAGGAGCATGCCGCCGGCGCCGTGCATTTGAGCAAGGGTGTCGTGGAGATGAAGATCGAGCAACAAGCACCCGATACGGCTACCGAGATTATCTGCTACTGCGGCGGCGGTAGTCGATCAGCGCTTGTAGCCGACAATCTGCAAAAGATGGGGTATGAGAATGTCCGCTCAATGATTGGAGGCTTCAAGGCTTGGAAAGAGGCTCGTTTGCCAATCGAGAAGTAACAACTGAGTAACCCATTGATGCTGAGAAAGAGTTCTGCCATGAATCTGATCACAAACTTGCTTCATCTTCACCGTAATGGCAACCCGGTCCGTTTCGCAGTCATCGGATTAGGAAACTTCGCTCAGACCGCCATTTTGCCCGCCTTTGCCAATACTGAGGGCAAAGCCCAACTCGTGGCTCTTGTGACCGGTGACGTCGAAAAGGCGGCCAAGCTCAGCCGCAAGTACAAGACACCGGCCTACAGCTACGACGATTACGAAGGGCTTCTTGCCAGTCGTAAGGTGGACGCGGTTTACGTTGCTACGCCTAATTCTGAGCACCGGACCTATGCCGAACCCGCAGCGCATGCCGGAGTGCACGTATTGTGTGAAAAGCCACTGGCTTATTCGGTGGAAGATGCCCGGGCAATCGTGAACACGTGTCAAAAGCACAAGGTGCGTTTGATGACCGCGTACCGGCTGCATTTTGAGGAAGGAAATCTCGCCGCAATTGAGGCGGCGCATTCCGGCAAGATTGGCGAAGCCAGGTTATTCACTTCGGCGCACACGATGCAGGTTGAACCGGACAACATTCGGGTCCACCTGTCGCTCGGTGGTGGTCCGTTGGAGGATATCGGCATCTACTGCCTGAATGCCGCGCGCTACATCTTTAAGGCTGAGCCGGAGGAGGTAACCGCCTTTGCCGTTCGAAGTAAAGATCGTCGATTCAAAGAAGTCCCCGAGGCGGTATCTGCGACACTTCGCTTCCCCAAGGACAGGCTAGCGACGTTCCTCTGTGGCTTCGGAGAAACGAAGGTCTCTGAGTACCAAATTATCGGCACTGAAGGCATATTGAAGATGGAGCCCGCGTTTACCTGGCATGGCGACATCGAACAGACGATCTCGCATAAGGAGAAATCCACAACCAAGACGTTTAAACACCGCGATCAGATTGCTGCGGAAATCATATATTTCTCTGATTGCATTCGGCAAAACAAGAACCCTGAACCATCTGGCCGCGAAGGATTACTCGATGTGCGGATTATCGACGCCTTACGCAAGTCTTACTTGGGACACCGGACGATCAAGTTACCGCCGCTCGCGAAGACAAAGCGGCCACATCGGAGCCAATCTATCAAGAGAAGTCCTCCCAGAAAGCCCGCGCCGCTGAAGGCTCCTGCTCCTTCTAAGGAATAGCTGCCGCGACAATGATGTGCTTGAATCGTCGTAGGGGAGTTCGCCAATCACTCGGGCCGCATTGCCCGCACCAGGACATTTGCTGGCAGATTGCGCACGACCACAAAGCCAGCGCCGACACGGAGTCGTCACCGATCATTACGTCGGGACAGACGATCACGCCACCGCCGAGCCAAAAGTTGTTGCCGATCGTAATCGGTTGAACACCTTCCACTTGGCCCGCCGCTGTTCTCCTTCCAGGATGGGTCGGACCTGCTATACACGTCACCCTCTTTAATCGCCGAATTAACAAAAGCGGCGGAACCGTCGTCCCGCCGCTGTTTAAGTTGAAAGGCAGATTTGCTCAATTATTTCTTTCCCACAGTTGCTTCGCCGGCGGAGGAAATATCTTCAGCCGCTGCTTCCTTGAAGATATCCTTTGCGCGGGATGTCTCGTCGGAGTTTTCCGAGTGCACCGAAATTAAAATATTTCCGCTCCGCACCTTTCCTTCGTACTGCTTGGCCTCAAACTCCGGAATTCCCATACCGATGAGTGCACCGGTCAGGCCGCCCAACGTGCCCCCCACAGCCGCGCCTGTCAGCGCCGCCAAAATAGGTCCGGCCGCAATGAGGGGCCCCAGGCCAGGAATCGCTAACGCCCCGATTCCCGCCAGCCAACCCAGGCCTCCGCCTACGGCGGCTCCCGTGCCGACGCCCGCAACGGCCCCTTCTGGCGCCTTCGTGTGATGCTCGTGCGCGAAATCCCTCGTCCCCGTTTTATCCGGCATCAACACCGAAATATCATCGTTGACGAAACCTACATGGCGAAGGCGGTCCACAATTCCCTCGGCTTGAATACGCGTCTTAACGATGCAGAAAACTGCTTTGGACATGGTTTTATCCTTTTGTAGGAAGTGATCGATCGTTTGTTTGCAGCCATCAGGGATTGACTTCAAGTTGGCTGTCAACCTTCTCTTTACCTGCGACCTCCCGGGCAATTGCTTCGATCTGGGCTTTCTCTTCAGGCGATTTGACCGGTCCGCGCAGTGTTACGTGACCCTCTTGAGAAATGATTTTGACGTTGTGCGCGTCGGTCGACATTTCGGTTCCGACAACGCGCTTGCGAATCGTCGCTGTGAGATTGATGTCGGATTGATTCTCATTTTGATCAATCGGAGTCTTGGCGGTCTCAGTGCGATCTCGAACATTGACAGCCGTATTCGTAGGCTCGACGGTGCGAGTTCCTCCTTGCCCAGCAGTGGCCGGAATGGACGGGGTCTTGGCCTCGTTACATCCGGCGAGGCCAATAAGGCACAGAATACCGAGGTAGAGAATGCTTTTCATGTTCGCTCTCCATGAAGGACGTAACGCGTAAGTTTTTCGACGAGATGCCGAAAACTTGGTCGTTTGGCTGTGAGGGCACTTGCTATGCCGTTACATGCGAAAGGTGGAGTTTTGACCGGAATTGGGCGGCGAGATGCTGCAATTTGCGCACAGACGGCAAAGTCGCAGACGCGAAGACTTGAATTGGTGGCCCGAACAAACGCACAATGTCCTATCAGAGCGCGAGAGAAATCATGAGCGCCGACTCAAGCAGATCTTGCCATGAAAGCTTGCGATTTCAGACTTCGTTCAGCCGTCGGAGGCTCATCCTCAAACGCGCGTTTCAACGAGACCGTCGCGCAAGCAGAATTAGGCAGCAACTCCTATACCGCGTCGGTCATTGCATGAGTGAGGCTCTTAAAGGTTAATGAGCCGACTAAGTGGCCGATCATTAGACCAACGCCCTGTCGTTTACGATTTGGTCCCCAGACTTGGCACGATCGCGTGCACGGTGGCAGTTACAAAGACAGCCGAAGAACCCTAATGACAGGCTGCAAATCATATGCGAACCATCGATTTATCGCGGTCAACTCAATGGACAATGTCGTCTAGAGTTTCGTCGGGACCTCACACGGAGCCTGCCGTAGCAAAAGTCGAATCGCATCCAACGAATCGGCTTCTTCTGGAGATTTGTCGTGCCGCCATCGCGAAATGCGGGGAAAACGGACGGCGATGCCGGACTTGTGCCGGTTCGATAGCTGAATGTTCTCGAAGGCGATTTCAAAGACCAGTGCTGGTCTGACGTGCCGCACTGGACCAAAACGTTCCGTAGTATTTTGCCGAACGAACTGGTCTACCTCGCGAATTTCGTCATCGGTTAATCCTGAATAAGCCTTCGCAAACGGCACCAGGTTTCCATCGTTCCAGACGCCAAACGTATAGTCAGTATAGAGGCCGGCGCGCCGGCCATGTCCCAGCTGAGCGTAGATCAGAACTGCGTCGATCGTATGTGGATCGATCTTCCATTTCCACCACAGTCCCGTCACTCGGCCGGCTCCATAAGGTGACTGCAGCGATTTGAGCATCAACCCTTCAACATTGAGCTGCCGACTTTGTTCGCGTCGAAGCGCCAATTCTTGCCAGCTTGCCGCAGATTCTAGAGGACTCAGCATGAGGTAACTGTTGGGATCGCGCACCACGGCTTCCAGCAGCTTTCTCCGCTCTGACAAAGGGCGGCCGCGCACATCTTGGTAGCCTTTCTCCAGAAGATCAAAGGCGATGAATCGAACGGGCACCGATTCCAGAATCTTTTTGCCCAGCGTCTTGCGACCGATGCGTTGCTGCAAAAAGGTAAACGGCATCACGTGACCATCTTTCCAGGCAACGATTTCTCCATCGAGAACGGTCCCGCCCGGCAGCTCGGCTGCCATTGGCCCCAGCTCTGGAAAACGATCTGTGACTAATTCCTCGCCGCGGGTCCAAAGTGACACCAACCTTTCGCGGCAGACCAACTGTGCGCGAATCCCATCCCATTTCCACTCTGCCTGCCAGTCCGCGGGATCACCGAGCGCTGCGGGCGATCCTTCGAGCGCATGTGCCAAGCAGAAGGGATAGGGCCTTGATAAGTCAGTATCCTCCGATTCTTTTGCAATCAGGCTGCGAAAGAATTCGGACGAGGGATGCCAGGATCCCATGAGTCGATGCGAGACAGTTGCCATCGGTACTCCGGCCGTTCCCGCCAACGCCCGAGCGACGAGAGTTTGCGAAACACCCACCCGAAAAGCGCCTGTCAGGAGTTTGTTCCAAACCAATCGTTGGAAGCGATCCATCTGATGCCAGGCATTGATCACGAGGCATCGCTGTGACGATGGGTCGAGCTGCGGCAAGCTGAGAAGCCGTTGTTCCACAAGTTCGTGCAGCGGCACATCGCTCGATGCGTTTGGCTCGGGAAGAAGCAAGGCAATTGTTTCCGCCAGATCACCGACCGCCTCGTGGCATTCGTCGAAAAGCCACATCGGTATCTTTGCTTCCTCAACGCACCATTGCCGAAGTTCCGTGTTGCGAAGCAGCCGCTTCGGTTTGCGTCCACTCAAGAAGTAGACGGCCCAGGCAGCGTCTGCAGGATCGGCTGCTTGGAAGTAATTAGACAGGCAGGCGATCTTATGATTCGTCTTGGTCGTTTCATCGAGGCAGCGGTAGAGCGCGGCGAATTGCTTCATGGCTCGCCTCCGCTTTGTGATTCGTCCTGTGGCTCGGCAACTTCGTCAGGTTCGCCACGTAACTCTGTATGCAGTGGATTAGCCTGCCAACCGTTCTCTCTGAGCCACCGGACCACTGGTTCGACAAAACCGTGCGTTACCAGCACGCGCTCGGCGCCGGAGGAACTAATGACATTGAGCAGTTCAGGCCAATCGGCATGGTCGGATAACGCGAAGCCGCGATCCACAGCCCGTCGTCGCCGCGCACCGCGAATCTGCATCCAGCCTGACACGAATGCCGTTGAGAGGTCGCCAAATCGTCTTAACCAAGCTGAACCTTGCGCGGAAGTTGGCGCAATGATGATAGCGCCGGCCCACGCGCGCCTATCGGCAGTTTTGCCAGTGTACGTTGTTTCGGGTAGAGAGACGCCAGCCTCGCGGTATCGCTCATTCATTCGCTCAACGGCGCCATGGCAGAAGATTGGTCCGATCGAAGGATTTAGTCCGCTAAGCAGCCGCTGAGCTTTTCCGAGGGAATAGGCAAAAATCATCGAAGCGATTCCCGCATTGGCGTTCGCCTGCCACCAGGCATTAATCCGCTCGAATGTTAGGGACTGCTGTTCCCAGCGATAGACGGGCAAGCCAAATGTTGACTCCGTAATAAGGGTGTGGCAGTGGAGCGGCTCGAAGGACAAGCATGTCGGGTCATCCGCAGTTTTGTAATCACCGGTTACAACCCAAACTTCGCCTCTGCGCTCGATGCGAATTTGTGCTGAGCCCAAGATATGCCCGGCCGGGTGTAAGGAAACTGTAACGTCACCCAGTGACAGGGGCTCGCTGTACGCGAGCGATTGGATTTGCGCGTCCGCACCGAGCCGCGCCTGCAAAATGCTCATTCCGTCCACGGTCGCCAGGTAATGTTCAGATCCCGGAGTTGCATGGTCACCATGGGCGTGCGTGATTACCGCTGAGCGAACTGGGCACCAGGGATCCACATAGAAATCGCCAGCCGGGCAAAATAATCCGGAGGCAGTCGATACGAGCAGGTCGTCCACATCTGCCTCCGATTTAGCCTAGCAGCTTGAGAGTACTGCCCCTCGGCCGAATGACTTGGTCGAGTTTGCACAAGCGCGCCGCTTTATCGGGACGCCACCTGAGCATCTTGGCGCCATGTCGAAACCGTCCCCCGGTGAAATGATCGTAAACAACTTCAACGACTAACTTGGGACGAAGCGGCTGCCACTCATTGGAGCGTTTCGTGCTCCACCGACTTGGCCCACCCGGCGCGCGGCCCGTAAACCCCGGCGGTGCGATCAATGGCTCGACGAGCTGAGTGATCTTCTTGCGGTCTGCGGCTTTGAAGCTCGACGTGAAGCCCACGTGGTCTAGTAGTCCCTCAGTATCGTAGAGACCCAAGAGCAGCGAGCCCACCACACGTTTCCCCTCGGCGTACCGAAACCCTCCTACCACGCAATCGACGGTGCGATGCTGTTTGATCTTTTGCATTCCGTCTCGCAGGCCGGAGCGGTACGGCAGATCGAGTCGCTTGGCGACAATCCCATCCAGATTCCCGCCGGCTGCTTTGAACCACTTGTTCGCAACACGCATTTCCGCAGTCGCGGGCGACAAGCGTAGATCATGGTGGCCACGCAGGAATTTCGCGGCGAACTGTTCCAGCTGTGGTCGGCGTTTCCGCAATGGCCGATCGAGCAGGCTGGCGCCGCGCTCGTTGGCCAGCAGGTCGAATACGACGAACGTGGCGGGATGTTCCGCTGCCAACTTGCGCACGCGGCTCTCTGCCGGGTGAATTCGCATCAGCAAATCGTCAAAGGACAGCCGTCCGCGAATCGCAATCACGATTTCTCCGTCTAGGACAAACTGCTTCGCTGCTAACCGTTGAAGAGATGCAACGAGATCAGGAAAATAGCGGGCTAAGGGCTGACCAGATTTCGATTGCAAGAGAACCTTGTTGCCATCACGGAACGCCAGACAGCGAAAGCCGTCCCACTTGGGCTCGTATTGCCATTCTTTACCGGTGGGTACTTCGTCCACAGCTAAAGCTTCCATCGGGCGCAACTTAGATTTAGAGCCTATCCGAGTACCGAACCGTTTGGCTGCAAGCATCCGTAGTGCAGGTTGAGGAGACCATTCTCGATTTGCACGGAGGTGCCTGTGGGCGATCAATCGACGTCAAAGTTTCACCACATCCCCGACGCGCTGTGG